>NZ_PSVB01000011.1:0-112822 GCF_002932165.1 Rathayibacter sp. AY1F8 | reverse complement strand
GGAAGACAGGACTAAAGACTGTCGGAGCTGACCGGTACTAATAAGCCGATAACTTGATAATCACTACACTCATACCGTTGTAAAGGCTGGTAGGAGTGGCCAGAGATTGCTTGCGTCCACTTTGTGGTTCCCAGAAGACGGGCACCCCGCATCCTCCTTCGGGAGGAGCGGAACAATTGAATACACGCACGGCGTGTAACCCAGATTTGACCATGTGCCCTCGGGTGCGTGTGTCGCCAGGGTTACGGCGGCCATAGCGAGAGGGAAACGCCCGGTCACATTCCGAACCCGGAAGCTAAGACTCTCAGCGCCGATGGTACTGCAGGGGGGACCCTGTGGGAGAGTAGGACACCGCCGGACACCATTCACGATGGCCACCCAGAAATGGGTGGCCATCGCTGTTTAACCGGTCGGTCTCTGTTCGAGGAGGAACAGGGCCGGCCGGAGCGACGATGACCGTCGTCGCCCGACTCCGGAACGAGGAGCAGCGATGACTCAGCACGACCCGACGCCCTCTCCGGAATCGAGGCCGCTCCAGAACGGCTTCGACGCCGTGGAGGAACACGTCCTGTCAGACGAGCTCCTCCGGATCGAGCAGACTCCGCTCAACGAGAGGGCAGCCGGATACGTCCAGCTGCAGGAGCAGCTGCGCATCCGACTCGAGAACGCCGACCGCGACCGATGACCGAAGACTCGCGACTCGACTCGGCTCTCGCCGAACGGGGCATCGCCCGGTCCCGCACCCATGCCGCTCGGATGATCGCCGACGGTCTGGTGACGGTGGACGGCGTCCCTGCACTGAAGCCCTCGATCCGCGTCCGCGACGATCAGGACGTCGCGGTCGCCGGCCTCGACCACTACGTCAGCCGGGCCGCCCACAAGCTGCTCGCCGCCCTCGACACCTTCGCGACGGTGCGAGTCGCCGGCCGGAACGCTCTCGACGTCGGGGCGTCGACGGGCGGGTTCTCGCAGGTCCTGCTCGAGCGCGGCGCCGCCTCGGTGATCGCCCTCGACGTCGGGCACGCGCAGCTCGCTCCCCGGATCCGGTCCGACGATCGCGTCCACGTGGTGGAGGGGTTCAATGCGCGGGATCTCACCGCCGCCCGGCTCGCCGAAGCCGCCAGGACCGAGATCGTCCCGGACCTGGTCGTGTCCGACGTGTCCTTCATCTCCCTGCGGATGGTTCTGCCTCCCGTCGCCGCCTCCGTGGATCCGCTCGCCGACTTCGTGGTGCTGGTGAAGCCGCAGTTCGAGGTCGGCCGCTTGGGAGTGCGGGAGGGGATCGTCCGGGATCCGGAGCTGCGTCGCGAGGCCCTCTCGGACGTCCTGTGGTCGGCGTGGGACCTGGGGCTCGGCGTCGTCGGGCTGGCCGAGTCGCCACTCCCGGGGGGCGCTGGGAATCGCGAGTATCTGGCGCACCTCCACCGCGACCGCGGAACGATTCCGACAGAATGGAGGGACGCGGTCACCGCGCTCACCACCGGATGACGCGATCGTGTCCGCCGCTGTCGACCGACCAGAAGGACACACCCTCGATGCAGTCCCCTCGTGACGAGCGCAACATCCTCGTCGTCGCCCACACCGGACGGACGGACTCCCTCGATGCGGCGGTCCTCGTCGTCGAGCGCCTCCGGAACTCCGGCGCCCACCCCGTCCTCTGCGCCGACGACAAGGGCGACATCGTCGCGGTCGCTCCGGATCTGAGCGACGTCGCCGTGCTCGGGTCCGACGTCCCGCTCGAGTCCATCGAGCTCGTGTTCGTGCTCGGCGGGGACGGGACCATCCTCCGCGCAGCGGAGATCGTCCGGTCCGGGACGGCCCCTCTGCTCGGCGTGAACCTCGGCCACGTCGGGTTCCTCGCGGAGAGCGAGCGGGACGATCTCGACGACGCCGTCGCCCGTGCGCTCGACGGCGACTACGCGGTCGAGGAGCGGATGACCCTGCAGGTGCGCGTCAAGATCGACGAGGCCGTCGTCTACGAGACCTGGGCGCTCAACGAGGCGACCGTCGAGAAGGGCAGCCGCGAGCGGATGCTCGAGGTCATGGTGGGCGTCGACGGACGTCCGCTGTCGAGCTTCGGCTGCGACGGCATCGTCGTGTCCACTCCGACCGGTTCCACCGCTTACGCCTTCTCCGGGGGCGGCCCCGTCGTGTGG
The DNA here is from genome assembly GCF_002932165.1 of Rathayibacter sp. AY1F8. Lineage (NCBI taxonomy): Bacteria > Bacillati > Actinomycetota > Actinomycetes > Micrococcales > Microbacteriaceae > Rathayibacter > Rathayibacter sp. AY1F8. Next base: position 110,666 of record NZ_PSVB01000011.1, on the reverse strand, counting down.
CCGACCGTCGAGGCGATGCTCCTCGTTCCGCTCAGTGCCCATGCCCTCTTCGCGCGGCCCCTCGTCGTGGGCCCGTCGTCGAGCCTCGCCGTCGAGGTCAAGGAGAGGACCGACGGCGTCGGCGTCCTCTGGGCCGACGGCCGGCGCGCCTACGAGCTGCCGCCGGGAGCGCGCGTCGTCTACCGGCGCTCGCCCGTGCCCGTGCGCTTCGCACGCCTGCACGACGCCCCCTTCACCGATCGACTCGTGCACAAGTTCGGTCTCCCCATCCGCGGATGGCGGGGGTCGGCGGAGACGGAGTAAGGCCCGATGCTCGAAGAGCTGCAGATCCGCGACCTCGGAGTGATCGCCGAGGCGACGCTCCCGCTCGGACCGGGCTTCACCGCGGTCACCGGCGAGACCGGCGCCGGCAAGACGATGGTGGTCACGGCGCTCGGCCTCGTGCTGGGCGCGCGCTCGGACGCGTCCGCGGTGCGCTCGGGAGCGAAGCAGGCCTGGGTGTCGGGGCGCTGGCTGGTCCCCGAGGAGGGCCCGGTCGCCGAGCGCGTCCACGACGCCGGCGGCGATCTCGACGGCCCGGAGCTGCTCCTCGCGCGGTCCGTCTCGGCGGAGGGACGCGGGCGAGCCGTCGTCGGCGGCCGGAGCGCACCGGTCAGCGTGCTAAGCGAGCTCGCCGATCAGCTGGTCGTCGTGCACGGGCAGTCGGACCAGATCCGCCTCCGCTCCGCCGCGGCGCAGCGCGAGGCGCTCGACCGGTTCGGCGGACCCGGTCTCGCCGACGCCCTCCGCGACTACGCGAGCGCCTTCGAGCGTTGGCGGGCCAACCGGGAGGAGCTCGACTCGCTCACCGAGGCCCGGGAGACGCGCGCCCGCGAAGCCGAACGGCTCCGCTCCGCCCTCGCCGAGATCGAGGTGGTCGCCCCCCAGCGCGGGGAGGACGTCGAGCTCGCGGCGCAGTCCGCCCGGCTCGGGAGCATCGAGCAGCTCCGGCTCGCCGCCGGCGAGGCCCGCGAGGCGATCTCGTCCGAGGAGCTGGACGGGCGGGACGCGCTCGGGCTCCTCGAGACGGCGCGGCGCGTGCTGGAGCGGGCGGCCGAGCACGACGCCGCCCTGCAGCCGACGGTCCAGACGCTCGGCGAGGCGGCGGTGCTCCTCGTCGACGCCGCCGGCGGGCTCTCCTCCTACCTGGCGGAGCTCGACCTCGACGGCGCGCACGACCTGGAGCTGATCGAGAACCGGCGGGCGGAGCTGTCCCTGCTCGCCCGCACCTACGGACCGACCCTGGACGACGTGCTCGACCTGGTGGACTCCTCCGGACTCCGCCTGCTCGAGCTCGACGGCGACGACGAGAGGATCGCGGCTCTCGAGGCCGACACCGCGGCCGACGCGGACCTCGTCGACCGCCTCGCGACCCGGCTGACCGAGCTGCGGACCGCGGCGGCCGCCGAGCTGGGGGAGCGGGTCAGCGACGAGCTCACCGCGCTGGCCATGGCGGATGCGCGCCTGCACGTGAAGGTGACGGCCGCGGGGGAGCCGAGCGTCCACGGGCGCGACTCCGTCGAGATGCTGCTCCAGCCGCACACCGGGGCCGCACCCCGGCCCCTCGCCCGCGGAGCCTCGGGAGGCGAGCTCTCGCGGGTGATGCTCGCGATCGAGGTCGTGGTCGCCGCCAACGACCCCGTGCCGACGTTCGTCTTCGACGAGGTCGACGCAGGGGTCGGCGGAGCGGCGGCGATCGAGATCGGCCGACGGCTCGCGCGGCTCGCCGAGACGTCGCAGGTCATCGTGGTGACCCACCTCGCGCAGGTCGCCGCATTCGCCACGAACCACCTCCGCGTCGAGAAGGGCTCGGACGGCGCGGTGACCTCGAGCGCCGTGACGCAGCTCGACTCCGAGGAGCGGGTGTCCGAGATGGCGCGCCTGCTCTCGGGGCTCACCGACTCCGCCAACGCTCTCGCTCATGCGCGGGAGCTCCTCGAATCGAGTCGGCGGGGCTGATCGCGAGCGGCCCGGGACGACATCGATCCGTCCCGGGCGGTCCGCCGCCGCCGTTCTGCTGTTACGGTGGAACCCCGTGGTGGACTTTACGAACGCGGGCCTTTCCTCTTCTTCTCCCTCGGATCCCGAGGGCTCCTCCGGGTCCTCGACCCGGAACGCTTCGACGGCCGGGCAGGACGCCCCCTCGAAGATCACGAAGCACATCTTCGTCACCGGCGGTGTCGTCTCCTCGCTCGGCAAGGGACTCACGGCCGCGAGCCTGGGCAACCTGCTGACCGCGCGCGGGCTGCGCGTCGTCATGCAGAAGCTCGACCCGTACCTCAACGTGGACCCGGGGACGATGAACCCGTTCCAGCACGGCGAGGTCTTCGTGACCGACGACGGCGCCGAGACCGATCTCGACATCGGCCACTACGAGCGCTTCCTCGACATCAACCTGAACCAGGCCGCGAACGTCACGACCGGCCAGATCTACTCGCGGGTCATCGCGCGCGAGCGCGCCGGCGAGTACCTCGGCGACACGGTCCAGGTCATCCCGCACATCACGGACGAGATCAAGCGGCGCATGCGCCTCCAGTCGGAGGACGACCCGCAGCCGGACGTCATCATCACCGAGATCGGCGGCACCGTCGGCGACATCGAGAGCCAGCCGTTCATCGAGTCGGCCCGCCAGGTCCGCCACGAGCTCGGCCGCCGCAACGTCTTCTTCGTGCACGTCTCGCTGGTGCCCTTCATGGGCGCCTCCGGCGAGCAGAAGACCAAGCCCACCCAGCACTCCGTCGCGGCGCTGCGCTCGATCGGCATCCAGCCGGACGCGCTGGTGCTGCGGAGCGACCGGCCCGTCTCGGAGTCGAACAAGCGCAAGATCGCGCTGATGTGCGACGTCGACGAGCAGGCCGTGGTCAACGCCAAGGACGTCGCGTCGATCTACGAGATCCCGCAGATGCTCAACGAGCAGGGCCTCGACGCCTACATCATCGACCAGCTGGGCCTCCCGGCCGGCGAGGTCGTCTGGGACGGCTGGTCGCGACTGCTCGAGGCCGTGCACGAGCCCAAGCACGAGGTCACCATCGGCCTGGTCGGGAAGTACATCGACCTGCCCGACGCCTACCTCTCCGTGACGGAGGCCCTGCGAGCCGGCGGCTTCGCGCAGCAGACGAAGGTCGCCATCCGCTGGATCGCCTCCGACGGGCTCGAGGACCCCGAGGCTGCGGCAAAGGCGCTCTCCGAGCTCGACGGCATCTGCGTGCCCGGCGGCTTCGGCATCCGCGGTATCGAGGGCAAGCTCGGCGCGCTGCGCTTCGCGCGGGAGAACGGGATCCCGACGCTCGGGCTCTGCCTCGGCCTGCAGTGCATGGTCATCGAGTACGCCCGCAACGAGGCCGGCCTCGAGGGGGCCTCGTCGTCGGAGTTCGATCCGGAGACGGAGTTCCCCGTCATCGCGACGATGGCCGAGCAGGTCGAGATCCTCGCGTCCGGGGACATGGGCGGCACGATGCGCCTCGGCCTCTACACGGCCGAGCTCGCCGAGGGCTCGATCGTCGCCGAGGTGTACGGCGCACCTGAGGCTGCCGAGCGCCACCGTCACCGCTACGAGGTCAACAACCGCTACCGCGACCGGATCGCCGAGGCGGGGCTCTGGTTCTCGGGCCTCTCGCCCGACGGCCACCTCGTGGAGTACGTCGAGCTGCCCCGCGAGAAGCACCCCTACTACGTGGGCACGCAGGCGCACCCGGAGCTCCGCTCGCGCCCGAACGCCGCGCACCCGCTCTTCCGCGGCCTCGTGACCGCCGCCCTCGAGCGCCAGGAGGCCTCGCGCCTCTTCCCGGCATCGGAGGCGGGCGCCGATGAGTGAGCCGCTGTCGGACGAGCTCGTCGAGCCGGAGGTCCTGACCAGTGAGCGCGTCTTCGACGGGATGGTCTGGGGCGTCCGCGCGGAGACGTTCCGCTACGGCGGCGGCGAGCTGCGCCGGGAGTTCCTCGATCACACGGGAGCCGTCGCGGTGCTGGCCCTCGACGACGAGGACCGCGTCGCCCTGATCAAGCAGTACCGGCACCCGGTCCGCACCCGCGAGTGGGAGATCCCGGCCGGCCTGCTCGACGTGGAGGGCGAGGATCCGCTGGTCGCCGCTCAGCGGGAGCTGGGCGAGGAGACGGACCTGCAGGCCGAGCGCTGGGACCTGCTCTCGGAGTTCGCCACTTCGCCGGGCGGCAGCGACGAGGTCATCCGGATCTACCTGGCCCGCGGGCTCTCGTCCACAGGCTCCGCCTTCGACCGCGAGGCGGAGGAGGCCGACATGGAGCTGCGGTGGGTGCCGCTGGACGAGGCGGTCGAGGCGGTCCTCGCCCGCCGGGTGCAGAACCCCTCGCTGACGATCGCGGTGCTCGCGGCGCACGCGTTCCGCTCGCGCGACTGGGAAGGGCTGGGCGACGCGTCCTCGCCGTGGACGCGCCACCCGCGGGTCCGCCACCCCCGGGGGTGAGCCCCCGCGCCTGCGCCGAGGCGTACCTCCGGCAGGCGAGCGTGGAGCGCGGGCTCTCGGCGCACACGCTCGCGGCCTACCGGCGCGACCTGGAGCTCTACCTCGGCTGGCTCGAGGAGCGCGGGACCGTCGATCTGGCGCAGCTCGGACGGGTCGACGTGGGGGAGTTCTCCTCCTGGCTGGCCGCACGCCCGGAGCGGCCGCTCGCGGCGAGCTCGCGCGCACGGATCCTCTCGAGCGTCCGAGGGCTGCACCGCTTCGCCCTCGAGGAGGGGGTCGTCGCGGACGACGTTGCCCGGGACGTGATGCCGCCGAAGGTCCCGATGACCCTGCCGAAGGCGGTCACGGTCGAGCAGATGGCGGCACTGCTCGACGCGGCGCGCGGCGAGGAGCTCGCGGACCTGCGGGACCGGGCCCTGCTGGAGCTGCTCTACGCGACGGGCGCGCGCATCTCGGAGGCGGTGGACCTGAACGTCGACGACGTGGTCGCCGCGGAGGTGGTGCGGCTGACGGGCAAGGGGTCCAAGCAGCGGATGGTGCCGCTCGGCCGCTTCGCCCGCGAGGCGGTCGACGAGTACCTTGTGCGTGCGCGGCCCGAGCTCTCGCGGAGGGGACGCGCGACGCCGGCGCTCTTCCTGGGGGTCCGCGGGAGCCGCCTGTCGCGGCAGAGCGCCTGGCTGGTCATCCGCGCCGTCGCCGAGAAGGCCGGGCTGGACCGGGAGATCTCGCCGCACACCTTCCGGCACTCGTTCGCGACCCACCTGCTCGCGGGCGGCGCCGACGTCCGCGTAGTGCAGGAGCTCCTCGGGCACGCCTCGGTGGCGACGACGCAGATCTACACGCTGGTGACGGCGGACACGCTCCGGGACGTCTACACGTCCGCGCACCCGCGAGCGCGGCGCTAGAGCCGCGGACCCGCGCGGCGGGGCGCGGCGGCCGGGGAGCGGGGCGCCGGTACACTCGTCGGAGGCCGCGCGGGAGCGCACGCCGCCACGGAAGCGAGGACGACGCAGGTGACACGCAAGACGGACGACAAGGCCGAGCTCACCGGTCTCGAAGCCCCGACGCTCGGCCCGACCGGCCGCCCCCTGCGCGACTTCCCGCTGCCGGTGGAGCTCACCGGTCACGGCCCCGCTCGGATCATCTCCCTCTGCAACCAGAAGGGCGGCGTCGGAAAGACGACGACGACCATCAACCTGGGCGCGACCCTCGCCGAGTACGGCCGCCGTGTGCTGGCCATCGACTTCGACCCGCAGGGCGCCCTCTCGGCCGGCCTCGGGGTCACGACCTACGACGCCATCACGATCTACGACCTGCTCCTCGGCACCGTGAAGGACCCGGCCGAGGCGATCCGGAGGACCCGCGTGCCGGGCCTGGACGTCATCCCGGCCAACATCGACCTCTCCGCCGCCGAGGTCCACCTCGTCAACGAGGTCGCGCGCGAGCAGATCCTCGCCCGGGTACTCCGCAAGGTGAGCGCGGACTACGACGTCATCCTGATCGACTGCCAGCCCTCGCTGGGCCTGCTCACGGTCAACGCGCTCACCGCGAGCCACGGCGTCCTCATCCCGCTCGAGTGCGAGTTCTTCGCGCTGCGCGGCGTCGCCCTGCTGATCGAGACGATCGACAAGGTCCGCGACCGGCTCAACCCGGTGATCGAGCTCGACGGCATCCTGCCCACGATGTACGACTCCCGCACCCTGCACTCGCGGGAGGTGCTCGACCGGGTGGTCGACGCCTTCGGCGACAGCGTGCTCGAGACGGTGATCGGCCGCACGGTGAAGTTCCCGGACGCCAGCGTGTCCGGCGTCCCGATCACCCAGTTCGCGCCCGAGCACAACGCCGCGAAGGCGTACCGCAAGCTCGCCAGGGAGCTGATCTCGCGTGGCGCGGTCGCCTGAGGTCCTCCTCGAGGAGCGCACCGCTCCCACCGGGTTCCACCTCGCGCTGACCAACTTCGAGGGTCCGTTCGACCTCCTGCTGAGCCTCATCGCGAAGCAGCAGGTCGACATCACCGAGATCGCGCTGAGCGCCGTGACGGACGAGTTCCTCTCGTACCTGCACGGGATCGACTCGCTCGAGGGGCTGGACCGCGCGTCGGAGTTCCTCGTCGTCGCCGCGACGCTCCTCGACCTGAAGATCGCCGGACTCCTGCCCCAGGGCGAGCTCGTGGACGCGGAGGACGCGGCGCTGCTGGAGGCGCGAGACCTGCTCTTCGCCCGGCTCCTGCAGTACCGGGCCTTCAAGCAGGTGTCGTCGTGGTTCGCCGAGCGGATCGCGATCGAGACCGCCCGTCATGTGCGCGACGTGCCTCTGGAGGAGGAGTACCGGTCCGCGAAGCCGGAGCTCGTCTGGACCCTGTCGCCCGCCGACTTCGCCGCCCTCGCGACCGTCGCCCTCGCTCCGCGCGAGCTGCCGACGGTGGGCCTGGACCACCTGCACGCCCCGCAGATCAGCATCCGGGAGCAGGCCGCCCACGTCGTGGCGATGCTGCGCGCCCGCGGGAGGGCCACCTTCGGCGAGCTGATCGCGGACGCCGACGAGAAGGGCGTGATCGTCGCGCGCTTCCTGGCCGTGCTCGAGCTCTACCGGCACGCTGCGATCTCGTTCGACCAGCCGGAGCCGCTCGGCGAGCTCACGCTGCGCTGGGTCGCCGAGCAGTGGAGCGATGCGAGCCTCGCCGCGCTCGGAGCCGACTATGACTCCTGACGCCGGCCCCGGGACCGTCGCGTTCGAGATCGACCGGGCGATCGAGGCGATCCTGATGGTCGCGGACGAGCCGCAGCCGCTCGCCTCCCTCGCGACCGCGCTGTCGAGGCCGATCGCCGTGGTCCGCCAGTCGATCGAGCGCCTGGTCGCCGACTACGACGGCGCCGACGGGGCGACCCGACGGGGCTTCGAGCTGCGCGAGGTCGGTGCCGGCTGGCGGATCTACGTCCGCCGCGAGTACGACCCGGTGGTCAAGGACTTCGTCCTGACGCAGAACCCGACGCGGCTCTCGCAGGCGGCGCTCGAGACGCTCGCCGTGATCGCCTACAAGCAGCCGGTCTCGCGCGGTCAGGTCGCGCAGATCCGCGCGGTCAACGTCGACTCCGTCGCGCGCACCCTCCTCGGCCGCGGCCTCATCGCGGAGGTCGGCCACGACCCCGAGACGGGCGCGGTCCTCTACGGCACCACCGAGCAGCTGCTCGTGCACCTCGGCCTCACCTCGCTCGACGAGCTGCCGAAGATCTCCCCCCTACTGAGCGACGGAAGAGACGGATTCGATGAGCGCGCCTGACAGCGGCCCCGACGGCGAACGACTGCAGAAGGTCCTCGCGGCAGCGGGGGTCGCCTCCCGACGAGTGGTCGAGGAGATGATCGTGGCGCGGCGGATCCGCGTCAACGGCGAGGTGGCGGACGAGCTCGGCCGCCGCATCGATCCGGCGACCGACCGGATCGAGGTCGACGGGGTCGCGGTGCAGCTGGACACCTCGCGCCGCTACGTGATGCTCAACAAGCCGATCGGCGTCGTCAGCTCGCTGGCGGACGAGAACGGACGCACCGACCTCAGCCTCTACACGAAGAACTTCGAGGAGCGGCTGTTCAACGTCGGGCGCCTCGACGCCGAGACCTCGGGCCTGCTGGTGCTGACCAACGACGGCGAGCTCGCCCACGTCCTCGCGCACCCGTCGTTCGGAGTGACGAAGACCTACATCGCGAAGGTGCACGGGCAGGTGCTCCCGCAGACGATCGCGACGCTGACCTCCGGGATCGAGCTCGACGACGGACCGGTGGCCGCCGACAAGGCGCGTCTCCTCGGCCGGCCGGAGGGCCGCTCGAACGCCTCGCTCGTCGAGATCACCCTGCACTCCGGTCGCAACCGGGTCGTGCGCCGGATGATGGCGGCGGTCGGCCACCCGGTGATCGAGCTCGTCCGGCGCCAGTTCGGGCCGCTGCACCTGGGCACCCTGCGCTCGGGCGATCTGCGCGACCTGACCCGGGAGGAGCTGGGCGCGCTGCTCACGATCGCGCGGCAGGGCGGCGAGGCGGTGGCGGCCGCTCCCGCGGTCCCCTCGAAGAAGGCGAGCGCGGGTGCGCGGCGGCCCCGGCCTGACAGCGGCGAGCGCGTCGCCCCGGCGGAGCGCGGCTCGGCCGGACGGTCGTCCGACCGCGGCGGATCGGCCGGACGGTCGTCCGATCGCGGCGGCTCGGCGGGACGGTCGTCCGATCGCGGCGGCTCCGCCGGCGGCGGGCGGAGCGACGGTCCTCCGCGCCGGTCCGGCGCCGACAAGCAGCGCCGCGCCGATCGCTAGGCTGTCGGGGTGAACGAGCTCCTGCACCCCGCGCCGCCCGCGATGCGGACGACCGGGACGGTGCGGGTGGTCGGCTCCGGACTGCTCGGCGCCTCCATCGGCCTCGGCCTCGCCTCCCGCGGGATCGACGTCGTCCTCGACGACGCCTCGCCCGCGAGCCTCTCCCTCGCCATCGACTACGGGGCCGGCCGCGCCGCCTCCGCCGACGACCGGCCCTCCGTCGTCGTCGTCTGCGTCCCCCCTGACGTCACCGCGAGCGTCGTCGAGCGCGAGCTCGCGGAGCACCCCGGAGCCGTCGTCACCGACGTGGCGAGCGTCAAGACCCAGCCGCTGCGCGAGCTGCGCTCCCGCGGCGTCGACCTCGCCCGCTACATCGGCTCGCACCCGATGGCCGGCCGCGAGCGCGGCGGACCGGTCGCCGCGCGGGGAGACCTCTTCGTCGGCAGACCCTGGGTGATCTGCCGCGACGGCGAGACCGCGCCCGACGCGCTCGCAAGGGTGGAGGGCCTCGCTCTCGACCTCGGCGGCACCATCGTCGAGATGGACCCGGAGGAGCACGACCTGTCGGTCGGCCTCGTCTCGCACGCCCCGCAGGTGATCTCGTCACTGCTCGGCCAGCGCCTCCTCGACGCCCCGAACGCGGCGCTCCGCCTCGCCGGGCAGGGCGTCCGCGACGTCTCGCGCCTGGCGGCCTCGGCCCCCGAGCTCTGGATGCAGATCCTGGCCGCGAACCGCGAGCACGTCGTCGCGGTGCTCGACGCCTTCCGCGACGATGTCGCCGCGGTGGCCGACGCGCTTCGCGACCTCGAGGCGCCCGGCTCGCGCCGCGTGCTCGCCGAGCACCTCGCCGCGGGCAACGCCGGAGTGGCGCGCCTGCCCGGCAAGCACGGCCAGGACCAGCGCTTCTCGACCCTGATCGTCCTCGTCGACGACTCTCCCGGAACCCTCGCGCGGCTCCTGGTGGAGATCGGCGAGGCGGGCGTCAATCTCGAGGACGTGCGCCTCGAGCACGCGCAGGGGCGCCGAGTGGGTCTCGCCGAGATCTCGGTCGTGCCCGAGGCGGTCGCGCCGCTGACCGAAGAACTGACCATACGCGGCTGGAGGATCGCCGGATGAGCACCGAGCAGAACAGGCAGGAGGGCGGCCTGAACAGGATGACGCCCGCCCGCCGGGCACAGCAGAGCATCCCGGAGGACGGGGGCGCGGCTCCCGAGCGCGAGGCGCGCTCCGAGGCCGCCGAGCAGGGCGACTTCGGCGAGGCCGTCGTGGTCGCCATCGACGGCCCGGCCGGCAGCGGCAAGTCCAGCGTGTCGAGGGCTGCCGCCCGCCGCCTCGACTTCGAGTTCCTCGACACGGGAGCGGCCTACCGCGCGCTCGCCTGGCACGGGCTCGACCGCGGCCTCGACTTCGAGGACCAGGACGCGATCGTCGACGCGCTCGACGGCTTCGACTACTCCATCGGCACCGACCCCGAGTCGTACTCGGTGTGGGTCGGTCCGACCGAGGTGACCGCCGCCATCCGCGAGCCCCGGGTGACCGCGCGCGTCTCGGCCGTGGCGAAGGTCCCCGAGGTCCGTCGGAGGATCACCCTGCTGTTCCGGAGGATCATCGGCGAGACGCGTCGGGAGGGCATCATCGTCGAGGGCCGCGACATCACGACGGTCGTCGCACCGACCGCTCCGGTCCGGATCCTGCTGACGGCGAGCGAAGAGGCTAGAATGGCCAGGCGTTCGCGCGAGGTCACCACGGAATCCGCCGAGGCGACGGGTCAGGCGCTGCGGTCGAGGGACCGCGCCGACTCGCAGGTGGTCGACTTCATGAACGCCGCAGAAGGAGTCACTCTTCTCGACTCCACTCATCTCGACTTCGAGCAGACCGTCGACGCGGTCGTCGCCGAGGTCCGAACTTCGAGAGCAAGGGCCGGTCATGGCACAGGACACGCACGTCGGTGACGACGAGCTGAACTTCGGAGACGACGACCTCGTCGAGCGCCTCGGCGACCTCGACGAGCAGCTCGCCTCCTCACGCGCGCAGGCGCTCCGGAGCGGACTCGAGGACTACGACCTCGACGAGGAGGACCTCGACCTCCTCGAGTTCGCCGGGGAGGACTCGGACGAGGTCCGCTACCTCCCCGCCCTCCCGGTCGTGGCGATCGTGGGCCGCCCCAACGTCGGCAAGTCCGCGCTGGTGAACCGCATCCTCGGCCGCCGCGAGGCCGTCGTCGAGGACACCCCGGGCGTCACGCGCGACCGCGTGTCCTACAAGGCGGAGTGGATCGACAGGGCGTTCACCATCGTCGACACCGGCGGCTGGGAGCCCGACGCCCGCGGCATCGACGCCTCCGTCGCCATGCAGGCCGAGATCGCCATCGACCTCGCCGACGCCGTCATCTTCGTCGTCGACGCGAACGTGGGCGCGACCGCGACCGACGAGCACGTCGTGAAGCTGCTGCGCAAGACGAAGAAGCCGGTCTTCCTCGCCGCCAACAAGGTGGACGACGCCCGCCAGGAGCCGAACGCCGCCTCGCTGTGGTCGCTCGGCCTGGGCGAGCCCCGCCCCGTCTCGGCCGTCCACGGCCGCGGCGTCGCCGACCTTCTCGACGCGGTGGTCGAGAAGCTCCCTCTGGAGTCGGCCGTCGCCAAGCGCGAGGTCGGCGGGCCGCGCCGCGTCGCGATCCTCGGCCGCCCGAACGTCGGCAAGTCCAGCCTGCTCAACAAGGCGGCGGGGGAGGAGCGGGTCGTCGTCAACGAGCTCGCCGGCACCACGCGCGACCCGGTCGACGAGCAGGTCGAGATCGCCGGCAAGGTCTGGCGCTTCGTCGACACCGCGGGCATCCGCCGCCGCGTGCACCTCCAGCAGGGCGCCGACTTCTACGCGTCGCTGCGCACCTCGACGGCGCTCGAGAAGGCCGAGGTCGCCGTCGTCGTCCTCGACGTCTCGCAGCCGATCTCGGAGCAGGACGTCCGCATCATCGACCTGGTGCTGGAGTCGGGCCGGGCGCTCGTGCTCGCCTTCAACAAGTGGGACCTCCTCGACGACGAGCGCCGCCGCTACCTCGAGCGCGAGATCGAGACCGACCTCGCCCACGTGGCGTGGGCGCCCCGCGTCAACATCTCGGCCCGCACCGGCCGACACCTCGAGAAGCTCGTGCCGGCGCTCGAGCTCGCCCTCGAGTCGTGGGACACGCGCATCCCGACGGGCAAGTTCAACGCGTTCCTCGCCGAGCTCACCGCGGCGCACCCGCACCCCCTCCGCGGAGGCAAGCAGCCCCGCGTGCTCTTCGGCACGCAGGCTTCGTCGCGCCCGCCGACATTCGTCCTCTTCACGACCGGGTTCCTCGACCCGGGCTACCGCCGCTACATCGCGCGCCGCCTGCGCGAGATCTACGGCTTCCAGGGGTCGCCGGTGAACGTCAACATGCGCGTCCGCGAGAAGCGCGCGCGCTGAGCGCAGCCGTACCGTGTCCGGCCCGTGGGAGCTCCTCCCGCGGGCCGTCCGCGTCTCCGGGAGGAGCGGTCGTCGAGCCGAGGGGGCGGATGCTGCTGCCGAGGCGTCACGGCCGAGCGGGACAGCTCTCTCGAGAGGGAGCGAGGAGCCGCGCGGTCCGGCTTGCGGAGTTGCGGCCGCCCTCGAGCCGAGCGGTCGACTCTCTCGGCGAGCGTCTGCGCAGCGGCGCCCGACGAGGCCGGTCAGTCGCCGGTGGCGAAGGGCCACCACGGCGGCAGGAGCCGTCGGTAGGCGGCGAGGTAGCTGCCGGGATCGCGGGGCGCGGGCAGACGGAGCCACTGCTCCATCAGGCCGACGGAGCCCGCCGCGAGGAACGAGGCCGTCGCGTCCTCGAGGAAGCCGAGCGGTGCGTCCGCGGCCGGGACGTCGAGGATCCCCGTGTCGAGCGTCGCGGAGACGGCGGTGCGGAAGTGCCCTGCCAGCATCGCGCGGAGGCCCGAGTCCCCGCCGGGGGCGTCGAAGGCGCGGAGGTAGAGGTCGCGGTGGCCGTCCAGGTGGCCGAGGACGCGGGAGGTGCCCTCGCGGATGCTCGCGTCGGTCGCGGCACCGCTCCGGAGCTGCTGGAGGTAGCCCTCCCGGATCGCGTCGAGCTCGTCCTGCAGGGCGGCGCAGAGCAGCTCCGCGGCGGACGAGGCGTGGGCGTAGAAGGTGGAGCGGTTCACGCCGGCGAGATCGGTGATCTCGGAGACGGTGAGGGTGGCGACGTCGCGGCCGGTCGCGAGTTCGACGATCGCCCGGTGCAGGGCCACCTGTGATCGCTTCTGCCGCGCATCCACTGCTGACGCCTCCCGAGCTGCCGACGGCGCGTCGACCCGTGCCGACGCGTTCCGCCCAGCGAGTCTACGGGGCCCGCTCGTTTTCACTTCCGGCGTCGGCATCCGCTAAGGTAGTCGAGTTGCCCGGGCCTCGGCCCGGTCTGCCACGGGCTGTGGCGCAGCTTGGTAGCGCACTTGACTGGGGGTCAAGGGGTCGCAGGTTCAAATCCTGTCAGCCCGACGGAAAGCCCTGATGAGACCACTGGTCGTCGTCAGGGCTTCCGTCGTTTCCGGGCCTCGTCGTGACGCTGCGGACCGCTCACCGGAGCGCTGCGGCGACCTCGGCGAAAGCCACGCGACGTCGAGCGGAGCGCGCCTCCCGCTCGGCGGGATCCCGTGCCCAGAGCGCCTGTCGCGACGGATGGAAGGTGCGGATCACCGTGAGGCCGCGCTCGCGCTCGATCGCCGGGTGCCGCCTGAGGAGGCGCCGCCAGCCGTGATCGGCGTCGCCGCCCTGCAGGAGGACCACCTCGACGTCGGGGGCGAGCGCGAGCAGATGCAGGACGGTCTCGACGCCGGCGTCGAGCTGCTCGGCGTTCGGGGCCCGGTTGATGTACCAGGGGTAGGCGTTCCACGGCAGCAGGTCGGCGGGGGCGAGGCCCACCTCGTCCATCAGCCCGGCCATGAGCTCCGCCGTCGGGTCGTCGTTCTCGGTGCAGAGGAAGCCGCTTCCGATGCCGTCCTGAGTGGCGGGGCCGGGATCGCGGAGGACGCTGAGGACGCGCGCCTCCACTCCGCCGTGCAGGGGCGCGACGTAGGGCAGCCAGCCGCGTCCGTAGGGGTTCCGCAGCTCGTCGACCCAGCGGTTCACCCAGCCACGTGCGGTGCGTAGCGCTGCTCCCACTGGGCGCGGCGGAAGGAGAGGTCGGCCATGGAGCGGGGCATGTCCGCACCCTAGAGGGTGACCGGGGCGGCGCGGCACCCTTCCTGGTCGTCGGCCGTGCCGGCGGCGTCCGGACTGAGAGGCCGGAGCGGCATGCACGGCGTCTCCCCGACCGCCCGCAAGGGCGGCGGCAGGCCGGCTCCCTAGCGTCGGTGGACGTGACCCACTCCGCTCCGCTCGCCCGCTGGTGGCGCGAACGCTGGTGGGCGCGGCTCACGCTCCTCGCGATCCTGTGCGGTTCGACGGCCCTCACCGGCTGGAATCTCGCCCGGGGCGGAGACGCCGTCTTCTACGAGGCGGCGGCACGGTCGATGTCGGAGTCGTGGCACGCGCTGGCGTTCGGAGCCTTCGATCCCGCCGCCACGGTGACGCTGGACAAGCTGGCGGGGTTCGCGGTGCCGCAGGCGCTGAGCATCCGGCTGTTCGGCATGTCGACGTCGTCGATCGCGCTGCCGCAGCTGATCGAGGGGCTGATCACGGTCGCTGCGTGCTCGGTCGTCGGGCTCCGGTGGGGCGGCCGGGGGCTCGGGCTGGTCGCGGCGGCAGCGGCGGCGAGCACGCCGATCCTCGTGTCGATGTTCGGGCACCCGATGGAGGACGGGCTGCTCACGGCGGCACTCGCCGTGGCGCTGGTGTGGTGGCAGCGCGCGGTGCTGACGGAGCGGTGGTGGCCGCTGCTGATGACCGGGCTGTCCATCGGGATCGGCTTCCAGGCGAAGATGATGCAGGCCTGGTTCGTCCTGCCGGCGCTCGTGGTGGCGACTCTCGTCGGGGTGCGCGGGTGGCGCCGAGCGCTCGCCTGTGCGGGCGGGCTCCTGGCCGTCGCGGTGGGCGCCTCGGTGGCGTGGATGGTCGCGATGCAGGCGGTGCCGGCAGGGGACCGGCCCTACATCGACGGGTCGACGGGGAACGACGTCTTCGCGATGGTGTTCGGGTTCAACGGGCTCGACCGGCTGATCCCAGGAGCGGTGCCCGGCGCCGTCGTCGCTTCCGCCCACGTGGCGACGATGGGCGGAGCAGCGGGGTCTTCGCCGGCCAAGCTGCTGCTGGCGCAGTACGCGACGCAGGTCGGCTGGCTGTATCCCGCGGCGCTCGCCGGGCTGGTGCTCGGCGCCGTGCGCTGGTGGCCGCGGCGGGGGAGGCGGGGAGGTGCCCGCGGTGCCTTCGCCCTCCTGGTCTGCCTCGCGGTGTGGCTGGTGACAGCGGCGGGCGTGCTCTCGGTGGCGACGGTGCCGCACATGGCGTACGTCGCGGCGATCGGCGTGCAGCTGGCGCTCCTCGCCGCGCTGGGCTGGGCGGAGGGGGTGCGGCTGCTCGCGTCGCCCCGGGTCGGCGCGCGGCTGGTGCTGCCGCTCCTCCTGGTCGGGCAGACGGCGTGGAGCGCGGCGCTCGCCGTGGGCGGGCAGCTGCCGTCGGTGCTGGGCCTGCCGCTCGCGGCGCTCGCCGGAGCAGGGCTCGTCGTGGTCGCGGTGGCGGCCCGGTGGAGTAGGGGCGGTGCGGCGGCGAGCAGAGGCGCGGCCCGGCATCGTTCGATCGCGCTCGCAGCGGCCGTCGTGATCCTGGCAGGGCCGATCGCGTTCAGCCTCCAGGTGCTCGACGCGTCCCTCGACGGGTCGGGCGGGGACGCGCTCGTCGGCCTGCGCTTCCCGCAGAGGGCCGAGACCTCGGCTCCGTTCGCGGTCTCGTCGCCGGACGCGGTCGGCGGGCACGACTCGATGACCGCCGACGAGACCGCACTGGTCGCCGCTGCTCGTGCCGCCGGCGGCGGGGTGGACGGAGCGCCCCTGTTCCTCACCGACTCCTGGGCGATCTCGGCGCCGATCATCACGGCGACCGGCGCGAGCGTGCTCACCGACGGCGGCTACTCCGGCCAGGCGCGGGTCTTCACCGAGCAGGACGTCGCCGGGATGATCGCGGCAGGACGCACGCCTCTGCTGGTTCTGAAGAACTCGGCGCCACCGACCGAGTCGGTGCGGAAGGCCGTGGTGGCGGACGGATGCACACAGCTGCAGGAGTGGGGGCCGGCGGCGACGGAGTCGGGAGAGCACGCCTCCGCGGTCACCGGGTTCTCGTTGTGGCGGTGCGTGGCGATGCCGCACGGCTCGGCGGGCGGGGTGTCGGGTGCCGGCCAGTGACGCCGTAGGGCAGTTCTCGCCTGGACGAGATCGGCTCCCGCCGGAACGATCGCCCTCGTCCTTGCGCTCGACGGGTCAGGCCAGGCCGAGGAGGTCGAGCGTCCAGGCGTGAGCGAGGACGTTCTCCTGGTGGGACTCCTCGGGCGTCAGTCCGCTGAGGTGACCGCCCGAGGTCGCACGGAGGACGACGTGCGCGGGATCGTCGCGCTCAGCCACTGCCCGGTAGGCGCTTGCGAATTCCGCGATCGCCGACGCGTCGACTCGGGCATCGCGGAGACCGGCTCGAATCCACGCGCGCGGAAGCGGTCGGCTCCGCCCCACCATTGTGGCGATCGTCGCGAGTGGAGATAGCCCGCTCGCGAGGATCCAGTCAGGGTCACCGAACTCCTCACGGTCGGACGCCGCCGCGGCTGCGGAGCGATCATCGAGCGCGCCGACGGGATCGAGGAAGGGATGCACGAGGTGGAGGCCACGGAGTTCTGCGGGGCGACGGAGGCAGACCGTCGCAGCGACCAGCGCGCCCGCGCTCGCCGCGGTGAGAAGGAGCCGGTGCGAGTCGATCCCTGGAAGCTCACGAAGCAACGCCAGGCAGGCGAGGAGGTCCTCGATCGGGCGCTCGCGGCCGAGGCCGGTCGCCTGCCGATGCCACTCCGGGCCGTTCTCTCCGCCCCCGCGGACATGGCAGTAGGCGATCGCGGCTCCGCGCGCGAGGAGGTCGTCCGTGAAGGGATCGAACGGCCCCTCGAGGCTGATGCCGTAGGCGCCGTAGACGTGGACGACGACGGGACAGCTGTCGGCGCCGTCAGGAGTCATCAGGGTGAGCGGGACGAGGGTGCCGTCCCGGCTCGGCGCAGTGAGTGACGTGACCTTCATCCGTTCTGTGACCTCGGTGGCGAGTGCCTTACCCGGTACACGGGTGACGCAGTGGGCGCGGTGAGCAGGGGAGGAGACGAGCATGATCGGGTGGCGGGTGATCGGATCGACGGCGGGAACAAGGGTCCCGGCCGCCGGCGCGAGCCAGAGCGCGTCTGCCCCGCCGCCGGGCAGCCACACCGCTCTCCTGCCGGACGACCGACCGAGTACGAAGAGCTCACCCTGGGCCTCCTGCAGGTGCTCCGCCTGAAGGGCCTTCGGAACGGGAACCTCGAGAGGACGCGTCGAGCCGGTCATCCGGACGACTCCGTGCCGTCGATACAGGACCGCGAGGCCGCCCCTGCAGGCGGAGACATCCGCGTTCTCCGTGCCGAGGTCGAGGCGACGGCACGTCGGGGGACTGCTCTCCTCTCCGGTCAGCACCCAGTACCGGGAGTCGCGCGCCCCTCTCGATGCGAGTACAGCGATCGCCCCGGCGACGCTGCGCAGATCGAGCCTCCGAGCCTGATCGGGCTCTTCGAGCAGCACGTGGGGAGTCGTCAGGCTGCGATGCCACCAGACCGCCTGCCAGGGCCGACCCGCGTCGTTCCGCCTTATCCAGAGGAATCCGTCCGAGAACGATCGGATGCGCGGGGAGACGGGGCGCTCGTCCTGAACGATCTCGACGGCTCCGCTCCTGGTCGCGACGGCGACGCGGATGCGGTGATGCTCATCACCGTCCTGATCGCTCACAAGTGCGAAAGCGGCGGCGCCCGGCGAGAGCACCAGAGACTCCTGCGGTGCGATGACGAGGGTGTGCTGCACGGGGCGCCCGTCGGGATCCCGGAGGAGCACCTGCCGGGGGCCTGTCGGCTCCGCGGCTGCGCTCGACGGCTGCAGAGCTGCGAGATGTCGCAGCCGTCCGGCGATCGCAGAAACCCGAGGCGGCAGTGCGTCGCGACCCGTGATCACGTCAGACACCCTGCTCACGCAACCTCGGTCCAG
This sequence comes from Rathayibacter sp. AY1F8, assembly GCF_002932165.1. Classification (NCBI taxonomy): domain Bacteria; kingdom Bacillati; phylum Actinomycetota; class Actinomycetes; order Micrococcales; family Microbacteriaceae; genus Rathayibacter; species Rathayibacter sp. AY1F8. The sequence goes on along the minus strand of NZ_PSVB01000011.1, from coordinate 92,693 downwards.
GGGGACGGCGAAGCCGAGCCTGCGCGGGAATCAGGAGGATCAGCGAGAGCACGATCCACGAGCCGATGAGGCCGAGAACGACGCTCGGGACCGGCCAGATCACTACCCCTTCGCCCAGTGCTGCGCGACTGACGAGCCAGCAGACCGCGCCGGTGGCGGCGACGGGTGCGGCAGCTGCTGTGGAAGCGGCGAGGGACATCGCGAGGCTCTCGGAGACGACGAGCCCGATGATCTGTCGGCGCTGCAGGCCCGCTGCCTGGAGCAGGGCGATCTCGCGCTCGCGGTTCTGCGCAGAGAGAGCGACGACAGTGGCGCTGGTGGCGAGCATCGACACGGCTACGACTGCGACGATCGTCAGAACATCGGTGAGATCGGCGCGGGTCCCGGGCCGGACCGCCGTCGTCATGGCGACGACGGACTCCACCGCGCACAGGAGCACGGCGATCGCCCCCAGCCCTGCCGTGAGCGGCGCGATCGTGGCGGTGCTGACCTGCACCCGGGCTGCTGCCGCGCGGATTCCGAGAGCCGCGACGACGAGACCCGATCGGGCGGAGAGCGCGTGCAGAGCCCGGAAGACGAGCGCGATCACCTCCGGGCAGAGGAGGTAGACGGCCACGAGGACGCTGCCTCCCACGTCGACGGCCAGGTTGAACATCGGCGCCGGTCCGGTCGCTCCGAGTTCTCGAGCAGAGGCGGATGCCGTGACAAGGCCGGAGGCGATGAGGAGGAGGGCGATGCCGCAGCCGATCCGCACCGCGCGCATCGCCGTACCCGGTCGACCGCTCCCGACTTCACGCAGCGCGGCGCTCGGCGGCGTGCGGGCGGCGCGGCGCGCGGGCAGGACTCCGCCCGCCAGAGCGGTGAGCGTGCCGAGCGCCAGCGTGACCACCGGAGCCCAGGGCGCGAGCGAGAAGCTCGGAAGATCGACCTCGGACGAGACGGCACCGTTGAATGCGGGAACCGTCCAGAACGCCAGCAGTGTCGAGAGGAGCGCTCCGATGCCGGCGCCGAGGAGACTCGCGATGCCGAGCACGAGGAGAGTGACGACGAACACCTGGGCTCGGGAGGCGCCCAGCAGGAGCCAGAGCGCGTGCGTGCGTCCTGTGGCCAGAACGCTCGCTCGGCCGACGATCGTCAGGGCGACCCAGCCGACGAGCGCCACGACAGTGTAGATCGTGATCGAGAGGATCCGGAACTCCCCGAGCGCGACGCCGGCCTCCGTGACAGCGGCGGTGAATGCGGGGTCGCCGGTCCAGGCGAACTGCTGAACGCACAACCCGATCAGCGTCGCCATCAGGGCGACCACAGCGATCGCGGGAGACCATCGGCGCCACTCGTCGGCGAACAGGCGTACGACGTAACGGGACACGAGTCAGGCCCCGGCCTCTTCGAGGATGCTCAGCAGCTCATGGCTGGTGCAGCGTCCGGTCGTCCGCACGGTCCGACCATCGTGCATCACCACGACCGTGTCCGCGAGGGCTGCGGCGTCGAGATCGTGCGTGACCATCACGATCATCTGGCCCTCGTCCGCCATCGTCCTCAGAGTCGACAGGACGACCCGCGAGCTCTGCGAGTCGAGGGCGCCGGTCGGCTCGTCGGCGAAGACGATGCCGGGCCGCCGTGCAAGGGCGCGGCAGAGAGCGGTCCTCTGCTGCTCACCTCCCGAGAGCGTTCGCGCCGGCGCACGGCGCCGGTCGCGCAGGCCGAACGATTCCACGAGTCCACCGATCAGGTCGTGCGGCACGGGTGATCGGTCGAGCCTGAAGGGGAGCGCGATGTTCTCCTCGACATCGAGGAAGGGCACGAGGTTGTACTGCTGGAACACGAACCCGATCTGGGCGCGGAGCATGCGAGCGCGATCGGCCGCTGACAGCCTGTTCACGTCCCGGCCGTTGACCTCGACGACGCCGGACGTCGGCCGGTCCAGTCCGCTGAGGCACATCAGGAGAGAGGACTTGCCGGAGCCGGAGCGGCCGACGACAGCGGTGAGCCCGCCCCCTTCCAGATCGATGTCGCAGCCCCGCAGGACGGTCGTCCGCTGCCGGCCTACGGTGATGACCTGCTCGACGGCTCGAGCCTGGAGAGTGGGGATCATGAGCGTTTCTCCTCGACGAAGGTGGGGACGTCTTACTCGTGAGACGCCCGCGATCCACGTCATGCTGGATCGCGGGCGCCCGGTAGCGACTATCAGCAGTTGCCCCACGTGATCGAGCTGGGCCAGCCCGGGCACGGCGAGATGACGCTGAAGGTGCTGACGCGCGCGGCGTCGTGCGCGTCGGCCTCACCTTCGAGGGTCTGGAAATCGAGGATCCGGTTCATGTGATCACCTCCTCTCCTCGTCTCGGGCCGACTCGGTCAGAGTCCGAACGGCAGGGCGGAGCGTCCGGTCTCGAGCTCGTCGAGCGCTGCGAGCACTCCGAGCGAGCCGGTCAGGTAGTCCGACGAGAGTCGGAGGTTCTGGTTGCCGCGGAAGAAGACGCCGGTGTCGTCGAGCACGGCGTGCAGGCGCAGCGACCGGACGTGCGAGCGGAGGACCTCCTCGAGTTCCGCGCTCGGGCGGTGCAGTACGCGGCGGCGGAGGTAGACGAGGAATCCGGACAGACCGTGGGCGAGTGAGGCCTGCGCGCACTGCTGGTAGGACGCGGCGGCGTCAATGGACGCGAGGGGATCGGCGAAGAGCTCCTCGCCCGTGACCCGCCGCAGCTCCAGGATCGCCAGGCCGGGCCCGGTCGAGCCGATCCCCAGGTAAGGAAGAGTCCTCCATCCCTCATCGAACTCGAGAGTGTTGTTCCGGGTGATCGCACAGCGCGCCAGATCGGCGTCGACGGCTCGTATCGCGAGCGTGATGTACAAGTCGTCGCCAGTGGCTTCGTGGAGTCGGGCGAACAGGATCGCGGCCGCAGACCATCCGTGCAGGAGGCCGACGGAGGCTCCTCGGACGTCCTCATCGAGCAGCGTGGTGAGATGGTGGGCCGCCTCCGACGGGTCCCCTCCGTCTGCGAGCTCGGCGAGCCCTGCACCGGCCCACCCCGACCACAGCGTCGGACCTGAAGGGGCGGCCGAGGGCCTGCGGTCGAGGACCTCGAGTGTGCGCGCGAGTCCTGCCTGGCGAGCCGCGTAGCGAATTCCCTCGCGTCCGCAGAGACCACGCGACCGCACCTGGGCCACGTGAGCGGCGAGCCAGTGATCGGCGGCCTCGAGGTCGACATCTCCGGATCGTCCTAAGACAGCGACGACTCCAGCCGCGCCGTAGGGGAATCCGGCACGGTGGTCCGCGCTGTCGCGGGCGAGGACAGGGATGTCTCCGGGAACGACCGGCGAGTCGTCCGTCCACTGAAGCACCGATGCGACACCGCGGGCGATCTGGCCGCGCAGCTGGTCGTCCGAGAGGGCGGCGAGTCGACCGACGTCTTCGTCGATCGACCTCTGACCGGAGGCGGGGAGTACGTCGAGGGTGGAGGTCCTGATCGACCGCAGCACGGCGGGCGGAACGGCGAGATCGTCTGCGGCTGCTCGGAGGAGCTGCTCGATCTTCGCGACGTTGCCCTGGTCGGCGATCGTCGCTTGGGGGAAGAGGAGATCGAGTTCGAGGATGCCGAGCGACCACTCGTCCGCTTCCGTCCCCTTCAGGCCTTCCAGGGGCTCGTAGCCGGGCGCTCCCTGGCGACAACGCCACTCCGGATCCATTCGATGCGCGAACTCGAAGTCGAGGAAGCACGGGTGCGTGCCGTTCCGCATGATGACGTTCTTCGGGTGGATGTCGCCGAGCAGCCACCCTGCGCGGTGCACGGAGGCGAGAGCGGCGTCGAGGCGAGCGACGGTCGTGGTCAGCCAGGAGGTGTATGCAGGGTCACCGACGCGCCACGGTGCTGGTCGGAGCAGCGGAGTCCTCGTCATCCATTCGCGCTTCAGATCGTTCCCCTCGATGTACTCCATGACCAGGTATCGGTGCTCCCAGGCCGTGAAGGATCCGTAGAAGACGGGTACGCAGTCCAGGGACTGCAGATCGACGAGCACCTCCTCCTCATGAGCCAGGCGAGTCACGGCGTCGACTCCGTCGGCGTCCAACCCGGCGTGCGGGCGCGCCTCCTTGAGGACCACGATCGTCCCGATCGGCACGAATTCGTCGGTCGTCGCTTCAGCGAGATAGACACCACCACCGTTCGAGAAGTGCAGCGCTGAGAGCATCGTGAAGCCGAAGGCGACCTCTTCCTCGTTCTCCGCCCCGACAGTGACGGACTCCGGTAGTGAAGCCCACGGGGGAGGTGTGAACGTCGGCCGCCGGACGTCCTCCACCTCGTTCCCGTCCGGGTCGAGCACCGTCGAGACGAAGCCGCTCTCCGTCTCGGACGGGACGAAGGCGCCGTAACGGAAGTGCACAGGCCCGGACTTCCACCGCCGGTCGGACAGTACGTACGGGCCTCTGAACCCGCGAAGACGGACGTCGAGGTCCTCCAGCGCTCGGGCGAACTCGTCGTCCGAACCGGGATACACGGTGATGAACTTCCCAGCTCCCGCTCGATCGGCGTACTTGCCGTTCTGCATCAGAAGGTGAGAGGTGGTCGAGAGATGCTTGAAAGGCAGTCGGGAGGCGAAGCAGTAGCGTGCAGCAGCGGCGAGGACCTTCTCCGCGTCATCGAGTGTCGACGAGAGGTGGAGCTTCCATCCCTGACGAGGGAGGAGGCAACCGTCCGGCATCCAGTTCCGCCACGGCCGCGACTCCCTCACCTGCCAGTCCTCCGGAGCGAAGGACGCGACGTCGAAGGCGTCGCCATCGATGTCGTCCCCCTCCTCGGCGACCGCGTAGAACGGGTTGCCCGGGCGGCAGTACCGGAGATATTCGAGGTCGAGCGGCATCGCTTCCCTTTCCTGTCCGACTTGTCTGGCGGTGCGGGATGCGGCTCCCGGCGCTGACTTCGAGGCTAGGAAGGTCCGCAGTCGACCACCTCCCGCCGAAGTCACGGATGAGGATGACCGGAGTCACGGTGAGGGCGTGACTGCGGTCACGGGTCGGCATCCCGGAGTCGGAGCTACAGTTGTCGACATGGGCTCAACTCCGGAGACGGCGGCGGAGATCTCTGCGCCGTCAGCGGCAGGACACGAGCGGGTCGCGGTCGCGCCGTCCCTGTCGAGCACCGTGGACAGGACCGTCATCGCACTTCAGGCGATCGCCCTGTGCTGCCTCGTCCTGGCAGGGATCCTGGGCGTCGTGGACTCCGCGCAGAGAGGCACGGGTGCAGCGGTCGCGGTCACATGGCTCGCGCTGGTGCCTGTGATCGCCGGGCTCTGGGCCGTCCGGCCCCGACTGATCCGAGCGGGACACGGGGTCGCCGTGACGACGGTGTCCATCGTCGCGGCGACGCCGGTCGTCGTCTTCGGCCGGCTCGATTTCACGATCCCGGTCCTCCTCCTCGTCGTGGCGTTCGCGGTGGTCGACGTCTCGCTCCGCGCAGGGGCGCACGCGATGATCTGGATCGCCTCCGTCGGACTGGCCCTCCATGTCGGGGGCGCCGTCGGCTCGGGGAGGGCGCTGCTCTCCGGAGTGCTCGACGGTCTGCTCAACGTGGTGCCCGTGGCCGTGCTGATGTGCTTCGGGATCGCCCTGGGACTCTCTCTTCGCGGCTTCGAGAGCGAGCGATCCGCCGACCAGCGTGTGATCAGGCGGTTGCATCGCGCCTCCGAGACGGAGAAGGAGCTGCTGCTGTCGGACGAGCGCGCCCGGAGCGCACGCGAGCTCCACGACGGCCTCGGGTACAAGCTGACCCTCGTCTCGATGAGTCTCGAGCTCGCTGATCGCCTGCGCTCCGCCGATGCCGAGCAGGCGTGGGCCGAGGTCCGCACCGCCCGATCCACGTCGAGCGAGGCTCTCGCGGACATGCGGATGTGGGTACGAGCGCTCAGTCCCTTCCGGGACGCGGGCGCCCGCGGCCTGGCTGCGCTGGAGTTGATCGCGGAGTCCTTCCGCGGCACGGGCGTGACCGTGGATGTGGTCGGCGACGAGGCGTCGGACCGTGTGCTCACCAGCGACGATGAGACCGCGCTCGTCGTCTACCGAGGCGTGCAGGAAGGGCTGACGAACGCTCTGCGGCACGGCGCTGCCCGCAGAGTCCGCATCGATATCGAGACGGACGACGTCCGGCTCGAGCTCTCGCTGCTCAGCGACATCGGCGCGGGAAGGAGCAACGGGATCAGCGACGGCGAGCCTGTGCTGGGGTTCGGGCTGCGCGGCCTCGACGATCGCGCGACGGCTCGCGGAGGTCGGTTGACGGCGCGGCGCATCGGCGACCGGTTCCTCCTGCGCCTCTCGATCCCTCTCGGAGGCGCCGACGGGGAACGGGAGAGCCGCGCCTCGTGACGGAGACGACACCGAGGCGAGTGCTGCTGGTGGAGGACCAGCAGATGATCCGCCGTGGGCTGGTCATGCTCCTCTCGACGGTCGAGGGTGTCGTGGTCTCGGCCCAGGCCGAGAACGGACAGGCTGCTCTGCACATTCTGCGCACGACGGAGGTGGACGTCGTCGTCACCGACGCGCGGATGCCGGTCATGGGCGGCGTGGAGCTCGCCGCCGAGTGTGCGCAGCTCCATCCGCGTCTGCCCGTCCTCCTTCTGACGACCTTCGACGACGACGCGCTCGTGCAGGCGGCCCTCTCGGCCGGCGCTTCCGGATTCCTCCTGAAGGACACCTCGGTGGAGGGTCTCGTCGTGGCCCTCGACGCGGTGATCGCCGGCGGGATGGTGATCGATCCGCGCGTCGCCCGGCCGGCCGTCCAGCCGGGTCGCACCGGCGAGAGCCCGCTGACGCTGCTCACGCGGAGCGAGCGGGTGGTCGCCGAGCTGGTGGCCGAAGGGCGGAACAACAGGGAGATCGCGGCCGCCCTCGTGCTCGCCGAGGGCACCGTGAAGAACCACGTCTCGGCGCTGCTGCGCAAGCTCGGCCTCCGCGACCGCACCGCCCTCGCGCTCACGCTCTACAAAGGCTTCCGCCCCGACGGCGCCTGAAGGCGCTGGTCGGATTGCGGCCCAGGCGCGGCCGTCCTCGGGCGCCCGACCCGCCGCCTATCCTTGAGGGCGATGTCGAACTCCCGCGCCGAGGCCGCCTACCTGCGCTCCCTCGGCGCCTTCCGGACGCCGACCCTGGATCTCCTCCACGGCCGGTACGCCCCGTTCGTCGTCGCCGCCCTGTCGCTCGTGTTCACCGTCGACCGGCAGGCCGTGGCGGTCGCCGACGCGCACGCCGAGGTGGGGGAGCTGCTCGAGGAGCTGCGCTCGGCCGGGTACGACGAGGGCGAGCGCGCTCTGCCGAGCGGCACGGCGCGCGAGGTGTGCCGCTACTGGGTCCGCGTCGGCTGGCTCGTGCCGCAGATCGAGGGCGAGGCCGAGGTCTACCGGCTGAGCGCCCACGCCGTGAGCGCCCTCGAGATCACCGGGCGCACCGGAGGTGGACGCACGCGCGTCTCGAACTCGCGGGTGCGCACCCTGCTGGAGGCGGTCGAGCGGCTGGCCGCGGACGTCGATCCCGACCCGGAGGCCCGCCTCTCGCGGCTCCGCGAGGAGCGGGCGCGCCTGGACGCCGAGATCGCCGCACTCGAGGAGGGCGCCGGTCTCGAGCCGGCCGACGACGAGCAGCTCCTGGAGGAGGCCGAGAACGTGGTGCACCTCGCCCGCGAGCTGCCGGCCGACTTCGCGCGGGTGGCGGAGTCGATCAAGGCGATGCAGCGCGACGTGGTCGCGGACCTGCGCCGCGACGTCCGCCCGACCGGCGAGGTGCTGCGGGAGTACCTCGAGCGAGGTCAGCACGTGATGCAGGCCACCAGCGAGGGCCGTGCGTTCGCCGGAGCCCTCCGCCTCCTGGGCGACCCCGAGCGGATCGACGCGCTCGCCGATCAGCTGCACACCGTGCTCGTGCAGCCGTTCTCCCGCCTGATGGACCCCGCCCAGCGCGCGGAGCTGGCCGCGATCGGCCGCCGGGTGGAGCTGGGCGTGCAGGAGGTCCTGACCGCGCAGCGCCGCGCGTCCCACGTCATCACGGGCCAGGTCCGCACCCACGACCCGGCTCGCGACCGCCAGGTGGACGAGCTGCTGCGCGACGTGATGGCGGGGCTCCAGGAGTGGACGGGCGGGATCTCGCCGGACGCGCCGGTCGCGCCGCTGCGGCACCTGCCCGTCGCCGGGATCGGCCACCTGCGCCAGACCCTGGGAGACGTGCGTCCGGCCGGCGGGCCGGCGCCCCTGGCCGGAGACGACGGCGACGCCGAGTTCGTCGGCGACGACAGCCGGGCCTGGGGCGGTCCCCGCTACGCGGAGCTGGAGGCCTACGTGGCGGAGCTCGGCGACGAGTTCGATCTGGCGGACGCGTTCAGCGCGGCTCCGGAGGACACGCGACGGCCCGTCGACCTGCTCGGGCTGCTCGAGATCGCGCACCGGACGGGCCTCGTCGACCGCGAGGGCTACTCCGTCGTGAGCACGCGCCGACCCGACGGGACCGTGCGCCGCTTCGCCTTCGGATCCGTGACCGCCCGCACCGAGGAGGAGACCGACGATGAGTGACACCCTGGCGACCGACGGGACCGCCGCCGATCCGTTCATCGCGCCCGTGTCGATGGAGGAGGACCCCGACGAGCTCTTCCCCGGCGACCGCGGCGTCCTCGACACCGAGGTGCGCCGGGTGCTCGTGCACGTGCTGCAGCGCCGCTTCCTCCTCGCCGACCGCCACCGCGAGCAGTGGGCCGTGCTCCAGGAGCACCGGCAGCTGATCGAGTCGCGGCTGAACGACCTGTTCGTGCGGCTCGTCGTCGACCACGAGCGCGGGGTCGCCTACAAGCAGCAGGTGCGCTCCGACGAGGTGGAGATGCCGGTGCTGCTGCGCGACCTCCCCTACACCCGCGCCGAGACGCTGGTGCTGGTGCACCTGCGCACGGTCCATCAGCGGGAGTCGGCGGCCGGCGAGGCGTCGGCGCGCGTGGACGTCGAGGAGGTCGAGCAGACGGTGCTCAGCTACTTCGCCGACGCCGAGCGCGACACCGCCCGCCGGCAGCGCATGGTCCGCAAGGCGCTGGAGCGGCTCGGCCGCGACGGCATCGTCGACGAGGAGTCCGCAGGGCGGTACCGGATCAGCCCGATCGTGGAGATCGTGCTGAGCGCGCCGAAGCTGCGGGAGCTGAGCGACTGGCTGCGCGGGCGGGCGGGCGAAGACGCTTCCTCGGTGGTCGCAGAAGCGGCGCCCGCCGAGGAGCCCGGCTCGGACGATCCGGAGCAGGCTGACGACGACGCGCTCGAGGACGACGGCCTCGACGAGGACGCGGACCCGCCCACGGACGGCGTCCTGCCCGGGACCGATGTCGCGGACGACGAGCCGGCCGACGACGAGCCGCTGGACGACGAGCCGACCGACGACGACACCCCCGACCCGGAGGACGACCCCCGATGACGATGCTCGACACCCTCTTCGGCCTGATCCCCGCCGCCTCCCGCGGTCAGCAGTGGCTCGCCGAGGACCTGCAGCTGGTCAACTGGGGCGGCTACGACGGCGCGCACCGGGTCCGCTTCTCGCCGGGGGCCACACTGCTCTGCGGCGGCTCCGGCTCCGGCAAGTCCACGCTGATGGACGCCTACATCGCCCTGATGATGCCGCACACCACGCCGTTCAACGGCGCCTCGAACGGCGGAGTGACGGGCCGTCCGCGCGGCGAGGACCAGCGCAACATCCTCTCCTACGCGCGCGGCAAGCTCGACGAGTCGCGCACGGACGAGGGCACGACCATGCGCGTCCTGCGCGGGGACGGAGTCGACACCTGGACCGCCGTCGCGATGACCTGGGTCGACCACGACGGCTCGCGCTTCAGCGCGGTCCGCGCCTGGTACGTCCCGGCCGGCTCCCGGGTGCTCGAGGAGACCGTGCGGATCCGCGCGAGCGCCGAGGGCCCGGTCGACCTCGCCGCGCTCGACCGGGCGGCGGCGCACCGCTTCTCCGACGCGTCGCTGCGCGCGGCGGGCCTGGATCCGCTCGGCACCGATCGCGAGTTCTCGGCGCGTCTGCACGCGGTGCTCGGCATCGGAGCGGCGGGAGCCGGATCGAAGGCGATGAGCCTGCTCGCCCGCATCCAGGCCGGTCAGCAGATCACGACCGTCGACGACCTCTACAAGCGGCTCGTGCTCGAGGAGCCCGAGACCCTGGCCTCCGCCGACGCGGTCGTCGCCCACTTCGACGAGCTCGAGAGCACCCGGCAGCGGATGCTCACCGCGCGCCAGCAGGTCGCGGCACTCGAGCCGTTGCGGGGCCTGCGCCTGCGCATCGCCGCGTCCGCGGAGCGCGTGCGCCTCATCGACGCACTCGGGGAGTTCGATGCCCCGGTGTCGCCGGCGGCTCTGTGGCGCGCTGAGCAGCGCCTCGGCCTGCTGCGCGACGTCGAGGCCGAGCTGCGCGAGCGCACCCGCGCCGTCGACGCCGTGCTCCGCGAGAAGCGGGCCCTCGCCGAGGCGGCGGAGTCGGAGCGGGACGGGCTCGCCGAGGTGCTGCGGGCCTCCGGCGGCGACCGCCTCGAGACGGCCCAGCGCGAGCTCCGCGAGGTGGAGCGGCGGCTGGGCGCGGCGCGCGAGAACCGCGCCCGGCTCGAGGAGGACCTGCACGCTCTCGGCGAGCCGGAGACCACCCGCGAGCGGTTCGAGGCGGTGCTCGCCCGGGCGGCGAGCGCGGCCGACGCCAAGCGCAGCACCCGTGCGGCCTGGTCGGACGCGGTCGCCGAGCGGAAGGCCGCGGCGCGCGAGCTCGCCGAGCTCGAGGCGGAGCAGCGCTCGGCCTCGGACCGTCGGGACAGCATCCCCCGGCCTCTGCACGAGGCGCGGGAGCGGATCGCGGAGGCAGCCGGCCTCACCGCCGACGACCTGCCCTTCGTCGGCGAGCTGGTCGAGGTGCGTGCCGAGTTCGAGCCCTGGCGCGAGGCGTTCACGCTCGCCCTCGGCGGCTTCGCGACGACGCTGATGATCGACTCCGCCCACCTCGACCGCTTCCGCCGCGCCATCGACTCCCTCCGGCTCCCGGTCCGGCTCCGCTACGAGGGCGTGGAGACCGGGCTCGAGGAGGTGCGGGGCCTCGACCCGCAGTCGCTCCCCGGGCGCCTCGACTACCGCGCCACCGCCTTCACCGGCTGGCTGCAGGACCGGCTCGAGGACCGCTTCGGCTACGTGTGCGTCGACAGCGCTGCGGAGCTCGGACGCCACCGGCTCGCCCTGACCCTCGCCGGTCAGCTCTCGCAGGGGCAGCGCGGTGCGCACGGCGGCCACGGCGCCGCGAACGTCCTCGGCTTCTCCAACACCGGTCGTCTCCGCGAGCTGAACGCCCTGGTCGAGGCGGCCCGGGCCCGCAGCGCGGCGGCCGTCTCGGCGGCGTCGGCGGCGGAGGAGGCCCTCGATGCGCTCGACGACCGGATGACGCGCCACGCCCGCCTCGCGCTGGTGAGCTGGGAGACGGTCGACGTCGAGTCGCTGCTCGCCGAGCAGGAGCGCTGGGAGGCGGTCGGCGCCGAGGCGGCGGAGGCGAACCCCGAGCTCGCCGGCCTGCAGGAGCAGATCGACGGGCTGCGCGGCCGCCTCGAGCGCCTCCGCCAGGAGATCGCGCGCGCCGGTGTGGAGCGCGAGCGGATCGAGGCGGAGTGGGCCGTCGTGGTCGACGACGTCGACGCGAGCCAGGCGGTTCTCGATGCGGCGGAGCAGGCAGGACGCGAGCTCGACGACGACCAGCGCGCCTTCCTCGACGCCCGGTTCACGCTGACCGAGGCCGCGGCGTCCGGCAGCGCCTCGGACGTCCTGGTCCGCTTCGACGCAGCACTCGCCACGGCGGCGCAGCGACTGGCGGAGGACCGCCGCTCCGCGGCCGAGGCGCACGAGCAGCAGCGCGAGAGCGCCGGCCGGATCATGGCCGGCTTCCTCGAGCGCTGGCCGAATCCCAACCTGCTCGCGGACCCCGAGGCGTCCGCGGGCGACTTCGAGCGGCTGCTCGACGCCCTCGAGACCAGCGGCCTGCACCGGCTCGAGACCGAGTGGCGCGACAGCCTGCTCACGCTCTCCGGCAACGACCTCACGAGCTTCGACTCCACGCTCGGCCGCTCGCTGCGGGAGATCCGCGAGCGGATCGAGCCGATCAACGTGATCATGCAGGATCTGCCGTTCTACGACGACGGCCACCGCCTGCAGATCACGACGCGCGAGAACCAGTCGGAGGTGCGCCGTCGCTTCCGCCGCGAGCTCCGCGAGGTGCGCGCGCAGATCCAGGCCGTGTCCGCGGAGGAGGAGCGCGAGCAGGTCTACCGGCGGATGTCCCGGCTCATCCAGCGGCTGCGGCGCACCGCGCCCGACTTCGGCGACCTCGTCGACGTCCGCAACCACGTCCGGGTCAGCGCCGAGCGCGTGGACGCCGTCACCCGAGCGCACGTGGCGCTGTACGACCACATCGGCGAGAAGTCCGGCGGGGAGTCGCAGGAGCTGATCGCCTTCATCGTCGGAGCAGCGCTGCGCTACCAGCTCGGCGACGCGGGAGCAGACCGCCCCCGGTACGCCCCGGTCTTCATGGACGAGGCGCTGATCAAGGCCGACGCCCACTTCACCAAGCGGGCGATCGGTGCGTGGCGCGGTCTCGGCTTCCAGCTCGTGATCGGCGCCCCGAACGACAAGTACAGCGCGATCGAGCCGCACGTCGAGGTGGAGTACGACATCCTCAAGGACACGCGCGGACGCTCCTGGGCCAGGCCGAAGGTGGGCCTGGCCCCCTAGGGCTGCGTGCCGATCTTCGCGTGGCTGCGCGAGTAGGCGAAGTAGATCGCGAAGCCCACGGCCAGCCAGATCAGGAAGCGCAGCCAGGTCTCGATCGAGAGGTTGAGCATCAGGTAGGTGCAGATCAGGGCCGAGAGCAGCGGGAGCCACGGGTTCAGCGGGACCCGGAAGCCGCGCTTCAGGTCGGGCCGCTTGCGGCGCAGCACCACGACGCCGACCGAGACCAGCACGAACGCCGAGAGCGTGCCGATGTTGACCATCTCCTCGAGCACGCCGATCGGAGTGAGCCCGGCGAGCAGCGCGACGACGATGGTCACGACCACGGAGGTGAACCACGGCGTGCGCAGGCGCGGGTGGACGGTGGCCAGGCGCCGGGGGAGGAGTCCGTCGCGCGCCATCGCGAAGATGATGCGCGTCGCTCCGATCAGCAGCGTCAGCACGACGGTGGTCAGACCGGCGACGGCGCCGGCCGAGATGACCGTCGCCATCCAGGTCTGCCCGTGGTAGGCGAACGCGTTGGCGAGCGCGGCCGACGGGTCGAGCTCGCGGTAGGGGACCATGCCGGTCACGACGAGGGCGACGGCGCAGTACAGGACCGTGCAGATGATCAGCGAGGCGATGATGCCGATGGGCAGGTCGCGCTGGGGGCGGCGGGTCTCCTCCGCGGTCGTCGCGACGACGTCGAACCCGATGTAGGCGAAGAACACCAGGGAGGCGCCGGCGATGATGCCGCCGACCCCGAACGTGGCCGGCTCGATGCCCGAGAGGAACTGGAGCAGCGGCTGGGTCAGACCGGACGCGGACTGCGAGGGCTCGGCGGCGGGGACGAACGGGGTGTAGTTGGCAGTGTTCACGAACTGCAGGCCCGCGATGATGACGAACAGGACGATGAACAGCTTGATCGCGACGAGCACCAGGTTGACGCGCAGCGATTCCTTGATCCCGAAGGTCATCAGCGCGCCGAGCGCGAGGACGAGCAGGATCGCCGGCACGTCGACCACGCCGCCGTAGGTGAGCGCCGGCGGGAGGGTCACTCCCAGCTGCTGCAGCAGCGACCCGAGGTACGCGCTCCACCCCTGCGCGACCACGCTCGCTCCGAGGAACAGCTCGAGGATCAGGTCCCAGCCGATGATCCAGGCGAAGAGCTCGCCGAGGGAGGCGTAGGAGAAGGTGTAGGCGGAGCCCGACACCGGGACCGTGGAGGCGAACTCGGCGTAGCACATGGCCGCGAGGGCGCAGGCGAAGGCGGCGACGACGAAGCTCAGGACGATCGCCGGTCCGGCGATGTCGTGGGCGGCGCGGCCGGTGAGGGTGAAGATGCCGGCGCCGATGACGACTCCGACGCCGAAGACCGTGAGATCGAGCGCGGTCAGCGACTTCTTGAGCTTGTACTCGGGCTCATCGGTGTCGGCGATCGACTGCTCGACGGACTTGGTGCGGAGGAGGCTCACGGTGGTTCTCTCTGTGGGCTGCGGGGTGGAGGCGCGAGGGCCACTGGGGAGGATAGCGGGGCGGGCGCCTCTGCCGCGCCGGGCGTCGCGCGAGTACGCTTCCCGGCCATGAGCAGGATCTTCTCCGTGGCGTTCGCCGACGTGCACCCCCTCTACGTGGCGAAGGCGGAGCGCAAGGGCCGGACGAGGGAGGAGGTCGACGAGGCGGTCCGCTGGCTCACCGGCTTCTCGGACGAGGAGCTGGCCCGGCACCTCGAGAGCAGGACGACCTTCGAGGAGTTCTTCGCGGCGGCGCGCCTGCCTCCGGAGGCCTCGGCGATCACGGGGGTGATCTGCGGCGTGCGGGTCGAGACGATCGAGGATCCGCTGATGCAGCGCATCCGGTACCTCGACAAGCTGATCGACGAGATCGCGAAGGGACGGCCGATGGCGAAGGTGCTGCGGGCTCCCGCGGCCGGCTGAGCCGCCGGACCCGGGCGCTCCTCCACAGGCGCCGATCCGCTCCGGTTCTCCCCGGTCCGGGCCGGCGGGATCCTGCGCCGCCGGCGACGCGAGCAGGGTGTCGGGCATGACATCCACACAGCGAACCCCTGCTCCTCCGTCCCGCCGCCGCGATCCCGAAGTCCTGCGGGCGAGCGCGATCCAGGACCTCCTGGCGGCCGTCCCCTCCATCATCGGCATCCGTCCGGAGGAGTCCGTCGTGGTGGTGCCGTTCCTCGGCACGCGCGCCGGGGGAGGCTTCCGGATCCCGCTCCCGGAGACGCTGCGCGGGATGGAGGCGGAGGCGCTGGCGGGCGGCTGCGCGGCCATGATGGAGACGATGCCGCGGGCCACCGGTGTGCTGGTGGTGGTCTGCACCCGTGCGGGCTACGCCGAGGAGCGGGGGATCCCGCATCTCGACCTCGGCCGCGCGGTGCTCCGGCGCCTGGAGCGCACGCGCCTGGACATCATCGCCGTGGCCTGCATCGCCGCCGACGGATGGGGGCGCTACACGGACGCCGAGGAGTGCCGCAGGCCACGTCCGCTCCTCGAGATCGAGCGGAGCGAGACCGGCGTCCTCGCCCGAGCGGTGGCCGACGAGCCACTGGACATCGACGCGCTCTCCGTGCTGCCGCCGGTCGCCGAGGAGGATCGCGCGCTCGTCGCGGAGGTGCTCCGCCGGCCGCCCCTGGTCGGCGACACGGAACGGCTCGTCGAGCGCTGGCTCAGCGGACCGCGGGACGTCCGCCGCGAAGGACTGATCGTGCGGACCCTGCAGTCGCCGCCCCTCCGCGACCGGGTGACCGTGCAGATCGCGCGGAGCCCGCAGGCAGGAGTGGGAGTGCCGCCCGGCGCGGTGGGCGACGCCCGCGCCGGAACGGACGACGACCACGACCTCGAGCTGTCGGCCCTGCTGCTCGGCAGCGGGCGTGCTCCGGAGCGCGGCCGTCTGGCGCGGGCGACCGGGCTCCTCGCCCGCGCCGCCGCGCTGGCGCCGGAGGAGGCGCGCTCCTCCGTGCTCACCGTTCTCGCGTGGTGCTGGTGGGCGAGGGGAGTCTCGAGCCTCGCGGGGCTCCACCTCGACGAGGCGCTGCGGCTCGACCCCGACGACTCGATGGCCCGGCTCTACGCCTCGCTGTTCGCGGCCCGCCCCCTGCCGGACTGGGTGCTCGCGGCCGCTGCCGAGGCCCTCGATGCCGCGAGCGCCTGAGGTCGGGCGCGGGCCGGTGCGCTCGCCCGGAGACGGATGCTCTTGCGCGGGGGAGGGGACGGCCCTAATGTGCAACCACATGGTTGTACGAATGGACGCCGACATCGACCTGCTCTTCCGGGCGCTGGCCGACAGCACCCGCCGCGACATCGTCGCCCGGGTGATGGTCGGCGAGCAGTCCGTCTCCGCACTCGCGGCGCGCTACGAGATGTCGTTCGCGGCGGTGCAGAAGCACGTGACCGTCCTCGAGCGGGCGGCACTCGTCCGCAAGCGGAGGAGGGGGCGGGAGCAACTGGTGCAGGGCGAGGTCGCCGCAGTGCGGCGGGCGTCGCGCCTGCTCGACGCCTACGAGCAGCTGTGGGCGGGGAGGATCGACCGCATGTCGGACCTCCTCGACGAGGAGTGACACCCGCGAGCCGACCGGCGCGCGGGATCTGCTGGAGGGAGAGGCGCGATGAGCGTGCTGCAGTCCGTGAAGGACATCGAGGAACTGACCCTGACCGTGACCGCCGAGTTCGACGCGGGGATCGAGCGCGTCTGGCTCCTCTGGACGGATCCGCGCCGCCTCGAGCGCTGGTGGGGGCCGCCGACCTGGCCGGCGACCTTCGAGCGGCACGAGCCGGTCGAGGGCGGACGGAGCGTCTACGTCATGACGGGACCGGACGGCGAGCAGGCGCGCGGCTGGTGGCGCGTGACCCGGGCGGAGGAGCCGACGCGGTTCGAGTTCGAGGACGGCTTCGCCGACGAGCGCGGCGACCCGGTCGACGCGCTGGGGATCACCCGGGCCACGGTCACCCTCGACGAGATCGAGCCGGGGCGCACGCGGATGGTCCTCAGCAGCCGTTTCGAGTCGGTCGAGCAGCTCGAGCAGATGGTCCAGATGGGCATGGAGGAGGGACTCCGCCAGGCGATGGGGCAGATCGACGCGATCCTGCTCGAGGACTGAGTCGGCGCCGTCGCCCCGGAGGCCTCGGCGCTCGCCGCGCCGAGCCTCCGTGTGGAGGGGCCGCCCGCGCTACTGCTCGGGGTCGGTGAGGGCGGCGGCGTAGGCGCGGACGGAGCGCTGGTACCGGGGGAGCCCCGGAGCCAGCGCCTCCAGCGCGATCCGCAGGGCCTCGTCGACGCGCCCGCCGCTGTGCAGGGCGAGTGCGAGGAACACCTCCCGCGCGGAGCCCACCGCGGGGTGCGCGGCGGCGCCGGCGAGGAGGTCGATCGCCTCATCGGTGCGGCCGAGGTTCCGGAGTGTCGAGGCGTACTGGATCGTCAACCGCGCCCGCCGCTCGTCATCCAGGCCGGCTGCGAGGGCGCGCTCGTACTCGACCGCCGCCTCCGCCTCGTGTCCCGCGCTGTCGAGGGCGCCGCCCAGCTCGAAAGCGGCGACTCCGTCGTGTCCCGGGTAGCGGGCTGCGAGGACGCGCATCCGCTCGACGACGCCGTCCGGGTCGTCCTGAGCGTCGAGGCGCTCGACCGCCGCGAGCCAGAGGGCGAGCGCGTCGGTCTCGGGGCGATCGGGGTCGGAGGCGCGTGTCTCGATCACGCCTCCGACGCTACCGCGCCCGCACAGTGCGGCGGAGCGGGGCTACGAGGCGGTCGAGTCGGCGCCGTCGTCGTCCGACCCGCCGTCGTCGGAGCCGGAGGTGCCCGCTCCGACCGGCGCGGCGCGTCGCCCGGCCTCGATCAGGGCGGTCGACGCAGCCGCTCCGCCGATCAGGGCGAACAGCGCCCAGCCGGCTCCCCACTTGCGCTTGCCGATCAGGGCGTCGAACGAGAGCGCGCCGGGGCCGTCCGCGACGATCGCGGCCGTCGCCGCGACGAGGACGGCGTTGTACTCCCACCCGCCGCCCGCGTTCCACAGGCCGTTGCTCCAGTGCACCTTGCGCACGGCGGTGACCATCGTGGCGACGAGTCCGGCGGCGGCGAGCGGAGTCGCGGCGCCGAGGGCGAGAGCGGCGCCTCCGGCCGTCTCGGTCACCGCTGCGGCGACGGCGTTGCGCCGGGCCGGATGCATCTCCAGGCTCGACATCATCTGCTCGGTGCCGTCGAGGCCGGGGCCGTCGAACGAGCCCCGCAGCTTCTGCAGACCGTGTCCGACGAAGAGCCCGCCGACGGCGAGACGGAGAACGAGTGAGCCGACCTTCATGGTGACCTCCGGGGTGGGGTGGGGACGTGTAGTGCGAGGGTCCCGGCTGCGCCGCGCCCGGTCAAGGGGTCGCGCCCGGTGAGCGGGCCGCGCGGGAGGCGTGCGCGCTCGGGGAGGGCTCAGAGCAGCGCGTAGGCGGAGGCGTCCATCATCACGGTGCCGTCGGTGCACACCTGGAGCTCGGCCGGGGCGCGGACCGCGCCGTCCGGGGCGTCGAGGACCTCGGCGACGAGGAACGCGGAGGTCCCGACCGCGCAGCCGTAGGCGCCGGGGGAGTGCCAGGCGACCCGGACGTCCGCCCGGGCGCCGGGGACGAGGATCACGGGAGCATCGGGGTTCGGGCCGGACGCGTCGGCGACCGCGCTGATCCGGTTCCCGTCGGCGTCGGTCGCGTAGACGCCGGGGATGCCCGCGAGAGCGCAGTCCGAGGAGGAGGTGCTGGTGAGCACGAGGTCGAAGGCGCTGTTCCCGGCACCCGACGCGTCGGGGTCGGGGCGGTACTCCATCGTCAGGTCGGAGCCCGTGCAGCGCGCCGCCGCCGGATCCGCGGCGGGAGAACCGGTCGACGAGGGCTCGGGGGTCGCCGTGACCGTCACGGTCACGGTGGGAGTCGGCGTCGGAGCGGGAGTCGGCGAAGAGGTCGCGGTCGCGGTCGGCGTCGGGAGCGGCGTCCGCGCGGACGGGGCTCCGCCGCTGCCCGCGCAGCCGGAGAGGACGAGGACGAGTGCTGCTGCTGCCAGCGCGGAGGCGCCGGTCCGGTGCGAGAACGTGCTCATGTCCGCAGTCTGCCACCGCCCGGACCGATCGGCCCCGCGGATCCGCGAGCATGCTCGGAGGTCCCGGTCAGGGAGGCGGAGGACGGATGCGGCGGGCGTCCGGAGGTGCCCCTCCTCGCGCCCGCCGCACCGGGGTCGGCGCTAGACGCGGACGACCATCTTCCCGGTGTTGCCGCCGCGCATCATCGAGAGGAACGCGTCCACGGCGTGGTCGATGCCGTCGACGACGGTCTCGTCGTAGGCGATCTCTCCGTCGGCGAACCAGCCGGCCATCAGCCGGTTGAACTCCGGCGCGTGGTCGAGGTAGCCGGACAGCGTGAATCCGCGCAGCGTGAGACCGCGGGTGATGATGTTCGCCATGTTGTCGGGGCCGGGCGTCTTCTCGGTGCTGTTGTAGCCGGCGATCGCTCCGCAGAGCGCCGCGCGGCCGCCGTCGCGGAAGGCGTCGAGGGCCGCTTCGAGGTGGTCGCCGCCGACGTTGTCGAAGTACACGTCGATCCCGTCGGGCGCGGCCTCGGCCAGCTGCTCGCGGACCGGGCCGGAGTGGTAGTCGAAGGCGGCGTCGTAGCCGTACTTCTCGGTGAGCAGGGCGACCTTCTCGGCCGAGCCCGCGGATCCGACGACCCGCTCGGCTCCGAGGAGGCGCGCGATCTGACCGGCGGCCGAGCCGACGGCTCCCGCGGCGCCCGAGACGAAGACGGTGTCGCCCTCCTTCATGCCCGCGATGGCGGTGAGCCCGACGTACGCGGTGAGTCCGGTCATCCCGAGGATGCCGAGGCGGAGCGAGAGCGGCACTCCGGGGATCTCGGGGACGACGCGGAACTGCGACGACTCGGCCTGCACGACGTCGCGCCAGCCGAGCTGGTGCAGGACCGCGCTGCCGACGGGGAACGCGGGGTCGTCGGAGACGGTCACCCGGCCGACGGCACCGCCGGTCATGGTCTCGCCGAGGGCGAAGGGCGGGGTGTAGCTCTTCACGTCGTTCATGCGGCCGCGCATGTAGGGGTCGACCGAGAGGAAGGCGTTCTCGACGCGGATCTCGCCCGCAGCGGGATCGCCGTACTCGACGGTCGCGGTCCGGAAGTCCTCGGCGACGGGCCAGCCGTCGGGGCGGCGGACGAGCTGGATCTGGGTGCTGGTGACGGTGCTCATAGGACCTTTCGTGGTGGATGAGGGGATCAGAGTGAGAGGCCGACGGCGAGCGCGATCACCGCGAGCAGACCCGGGGTCATCTGGGTCAGCGCGGCGCGGCGCTTGGTCGGAGCGGAGAGGAGCAGGACGAGTGCTGCGGCGACCATCGATCCGGCGCCGGCGAACACGAGGGCCGCGCCGACGGCGGTGGCGCCGATCGCGACGGCGACGATGCCCGCCACGGTGACGACGGCGAGGAAGAGGTTGTAGAAGCCCTGGTTGTAGGCCATCTCCTTCGTCGCCTCCGCCTCGCCGGCGGTCGTGCCGAACGTCGAGCGGGCGCGCGAGGTCGTCCAGAGGACCGACTCGAGCACGAAGATGTAGACGTGCAGCGCCGCGGCGAGAGCGGCGAGCACCAGTCCGAGAACGATCACGGCGGGCCTCCAGGCGATGGTCGTGATGCGGAGGGCTCCGCACCGATTGTGTAACGACCAGTCCACAATATACTGGAGCGAGCGGTCCGCGCCAGTGCGGCGCCGCAGCTGTCACCCCTCAGGAGGAGCACCGTGGGTCGCACGCAGGGCTTCGACACCGAGCAGGTCGTCCGCGCCGCCCGCGCCGTCTTCTGGGAGAGCGGCTTCGAGGAGGCGTCGCTCCCGGACCTGGAGTCCGCGACCGGACTGCGCCGCTCCAGCCTCTACCACGCCTTCGGCAGCAAGCGCGGGCTCTTCGACGCTGCCGTGCAGAGCTACCTCGACGAGGTGGTGCGGCCCCGGCTCGCCCCGCTCGTCGATCCGCGAGGGGCGTCGCCGACGGCGCTCGAGGAGTACTTCGCCGGGCTGCGGGCGGCGCTCGCCGACTCCCGCACGCTCTCGGCGAGGAGCGGCTGCCTGCTGCTCAACGCCGCGGGCGCGCCGATCGCGCGCGACGACGCCGTGCGCGAGGTGATCGCCGACTACCGGGCCGAGCTGCTGGGCGCACTGCGCACCGGAGCGCTGGCCCGCTGGCCCGACGCGCAGGCGTGGGCGTCGGCTCAGGCGGACGTCCTCGTGTCGCTGCTGGTGGCCGCGCTCGTGCTGGCCCGCGTCGATCCGGCGCAGTCGCTCGCCACCGTGGACGCCGCGCTCGCGCTCGTCCGGTCCTCCGCGCCCTGACGGCCGGCGCGACGAACGCCGGAGCACCGCTCTCGCGCCGGGCCCGCCCTCGCACCCGGCGCGCCGGGTCGGTCCGCACAGCACGACGCCCCCGTGCGCCTCGCGTCCCCGTGGGACGGATGCGCGCGGGGGCGTCGGGCGGGCGGGTTCAGTCGGTTCCGGCGTCGAACGCCGCACCCTCCGAGGCCAGGTCGGTGGCGCGTCCGAGCGCATCGGCCGCTGCGGACCCGCCGCCCTCGGTGATCGCGTCGGCCTCGCCGATCTCGAGCTCGCCGACGAGCTCGGCGGTCGGACCGCCGACGAGGCCGGCGGCCGCGTACTGCTCGAGCCGCGAGCGGGAGTCGGCGATGTCGAGGTTGCGCATCGTGAGCTGCCCGATGCGGTCCTCGGGGCCGAAGGCGGCGTCGCCGACCCGCTCCATCGAGAGCTTGTCCGGGTGGTAGCTCAGCGCGGGGCCGGTCGTGTCGAGGATCGTGTAGTCGTCGCCGCGGCGCAGACGCAGGGTGACCTCCCCGGAGACGGCCGAGCCGACCCAGCGCTGGATGGACTCGCGCAGCATCAGCGACTGCGGGTCGAGCCAGCGGCCCTCGTACATCAGGCGGCCGAGACGGCGGCCCTCCGAGTGGTACTGGGCGACGGTGTCCTCGTTGTGGATCGCGTTCAGCAGGCGCTCGTAGGCGATGTGCAGCAGCGCCATGCCGGGGGCCTCGTAGATGCCGCGGCTCTTGGCCTCGATGATCCGGTTCTCGATCTGGTCCGAGACGCCGAGCCCGTGGCGTCCGCCGATCGCGTTCGCCTCGAGCACGAGCGCGACGGCGTCCGAGAACTCGACGCCGTTCAGCGCGACGGGGCGGCCGGCCTCGAAGCGCACCGAGACGACCTCGGAGGCGATCTCGACCTCGTCGCGCCACGACGCGACCCCCATGATCGGCTCGACGAGCTCGAGGCCGCTGGAGAGCTCCTCGAGGCGCTTGGCCTCGTGGGTGGCGCCCCAGATGTTGGCGTCGGTCGAGTAGGCCTTCTCGGTGGCGTCGCGGTAGGGGAAGCCGCGGGCGACCAGCCACTCCGACATCTCGGTGCGGCCGCCGAGCTCGTTGACGAACTGCACGTCGAGCCAGGGCTTGTAGATGCGCAGGCGGGGGTTGGCGAGCAGGCCGTAGCGGTAGAACCGCTCGATGTCGTTGCCCTTGTAGGTCGAGCCGTCGCCCCAGATGTCGACGCCGTCCTCGCGCATGGCGCGGACGAGGAGGGTGCCGGTCACGGCGCGGCCGAGGGGGGTGGTGTTGAAGTAGGTCTTGCCGCCGGAGCGGATGTGGAAAGCGCCGCACTGCAGGGCGACGAGCCCCTCCTCGACCAGCGCGCTCTTCGCGTCGACGAGGCGCGAGATCTCGGCGCCGTACTGGGCCGCGCGGGACGGGACGCTCTCGATGTCGGGCTCGTCGTACTGGCCGATGTCGGCCGTGTACGTGCAGGGCACCGCGCCCTTCTCGCGCATCCAGGCGACGGCGACGGATGTGTCGAGGCCTCCCGAGAATGCGATTCCGACACGCTCGCCCACGGGCAGACTGCTCAACACTTTCGACATGCCTCCGATTTTAGGAGGAACGGGGACCTCCTCCGTGCCGCGGGAGGTCCGAGCCGCCTCCCGGGGCGCCCGCGCGGGGTGCGCTCCGGCCGTGGGAGCACGTCCTCCGTCGATCCGCGTCGATCGCCGCCGCCCCCGACCGGGGCGCGCGAGCCGGGCGGAGGCTCCGTGGTCCGGAGGCGGCGCCCGCGCAGCCGGCGCGGATCGCCCGCTCCGGCTGAGTGGTTCCGCGCGGCCCGGATGGACGGCCGTGGCGAGCGCGTGCCAGGCTCCGCTCGACCCCGGCTTCCGCCGCCGCCGCCTCCGAAAGGGCTCTCCGTGCCACGACCTCCTCATCGCCTCGCGGCGATGGCCCTCGCCTGCCTGCTCGCCGCGGGCGGTTCCGCCGCTCTGGCGCCGTCCGCCCTCGCGACGCAGGCCGTCGCCGAGACTCCGACCGCCTTCGTCCCGGGGGAGACTCCGCCCGCAGAGGCGCGCGGATCGCAGACCTACACGAACGCCCTCCTCGGCGGCGACTCGCTCGACGCGGGCGAGCGCATCTTCTCGAACGGAGACTCCGCGAGCTTCGAGATGCAGGCGGACGGCAACGCCGTGATCTACGACGCCGGGCGCCGCCCCGTCTGGAGCACCAGGACCCAGGGCACCGGAGCGACCACGGTGCGGATGCAGGAGGACGGCAACCTCGTCGTCGTGACCGGCTCCGGCACGCCCGTCTGGGCGTCCGGGACCGCGGGAGAGACCGGCGCGCTCGCCCTCATCCAGGACGACGGGCAGCTCGTGCTCGTCCGCCCGAACGGGGACACGGCCTGGTCCTCGGCCGACGAGCAGGAGCCCGAGCCGGAGCCGATCGCCGACGTCCTCGACAGCGGGCGCGAGCTCTCTCCGGGACAGCAGCTGACCGCCTCCGACGGCCGCTCGCGCGCCGCGATGCAGAGCGACGGCAATCTCGTCGTCTCCGTGGACGGATCGCCGCGCTGGAGCTCCGTCACCACCGGAGCGGGCAACCGCCTCGCGATGCAGACCGACGGGAACGCGGTGGTCTCGGCCCCCGGGTCCGGCGTGCGCTGGCAGGCGGGAACGCCCGGGAACCCGGGCGCGCGGATGCGGATGCAGAACGACGGCAACCTGGTGATCACCGCCGCCTCCGGACGGCCGCTCTGGGCGAGCTCGACCTCGCGCGCGCCTGAGATCCGCGACGTCCTCTCCTCCGGCTCGCGGCTCAGCCGGGGACAGCAGCTCACCTCGCCGGACGGCCGGTCGCGCGCCTCCCTGCAGGGCGACGGCAATCTCGCGGTCTACTCGCGGGGGGACGTCCGCTGGGGCGCCGGCACCCAGGGCGAGGGCGAGACGCTCTCGATGCAGTCCGACGGCAACGCCGTGGTCACCTCCGCCTCGGGCCGACCCCTCTGGGCCTCGGGTACGGCGGGCAACCCGGGATCCCGCCTGCAGATGCAGAACGACGGCAACCTGGTCGTCTACTCCGCCTCGGGCCGCGCGCTGTGGGCGAGCGACACCCCTCCGGCGTCGCCCGCGCCCGCCGTCCGGGACACCCTCTCCTCCGGGAGCCGGCTCACCTCCGGACAGCTGCTGCGCTCCTCCGACGGAGGGAGCGAGGCGGTCATGCAGGGCGACGGCAACCTCGTCGTCTACTCGCGCGGCTCGGCCCGCTGGGCGGCCGGCACGTCCGGAGGCGGCAACCGGCTCGAGATGCAGTCCGACGGCAACGCCGTGGTCTACGCGGGCTCCGGAGGAGCACGCTGGCAGTCCGGCACGGCGGGCAGCCCGGGCTCCCGGATGGTCATGCAGAACGACGGCAACCTGGTGATCTACTCGCCGCAGGGCCGCGCACTCTGGGCGAGCACGCAGGCCGCGGCACCGGCGCCGGCACCGGCGCCCGGCCCGGGACGACCTGCTTATCCCGGCGACGCTGTGAACTGCGACGACTTCCCGGACCAGGCCTCAGCTCAGCGGTACTTCGACCTGTACTACCCGTACTACGGCGATGTCGCAGGGCTCGACAGGGACGACGACGGGTTCGCCTGCGAGTCCAACTGAAGGCAGCGTAGGTCCGCCCCTGCCGGAGGGGCCAGGCCCGAGCGGTCCCCTGCAGGCCTCCGGGCCGCGCCCGCGGGTCTCGAGTGGTGAACACGACCCGCCTGCGCGAGAGGCTCTCCGGCGGACGACCATCGACAAGGCGCCTCGCGCACTGATGCTCCGCTGCCGCCCGAGCTCCCGCGCCGCCGGGCGACCCGGCATGCTGGGGCAGGACTCCGCCGACGACGCGGATCGGAAGGACGCCATGACCCCGACGACCCCCTCCAGCCGCGAGAGCCTGCTGGTCACCCCTGACGAGCTCGCCGAGCTGATGGCCTCCACCGAGCCGCCGCTCGTCCTCGACGTGCGCTGGCGCCTCGACCGGCCCGACGGCCGCCCGGAGTACCTCGCGGGTCACCTGCCCGGCGCGGTGCACGTCGACCTCGATCACGAGCTGGCCGCCCACGGCGAGCCGGAGGAGGGGCGCCACCCGCTGCCTCCGATCGAGGTGCTGCAGGAGGCGGCGCGCGGCTGGGGGCTCCGCCGGGGCCGGTCCGTCGTCGTGTACGACGACGCGCGTAGCGTCCCGGCCGCGCGGGCCTGGTGGCTGCTGCGGGCGACGGGAGTGGAGGACGTCCGCCTGCTCGACGGGTCGCTCGCCGGCTGGATCCGCTCGGGGCGGGAGCTCGAGACGGGCGACGTCCCGCGCGAGCGGGGCGACGTCGAGCTGGCCTACGGTCGGCTCCCGGTGCTGGACATCGACGAGGCGGCGGCGCTGCCCTCGGCGGGCGTCCTGCTCGACGCCCGCGCCCCTGAGCGGTACCGCGGCGAGGTCGAGCCGATCGACCCGCGGGCGGGCCACATCCCCGGCGCTCGGAACGCTCCGGCGTCCGCGGCGCTCGACTCCGAGGGGCGGTTCCGGCCCGCCTCCGACCTGCGCGCGGGATTCGAGGCGCTCGGCGTACGGGAGAACGCCCCCGTCGGCGTGTACTGCGGCAGCGGCGTCTCGGCCGCGGTCGACGTCGTCGCGCTCACGCTCGCGGGCTTCGCGCCGGCGCTCTACCCGGGCTCCTGGTCGCAGTGGTCGAGCACGCCGGGCCGGACGGTGGCGACCGGGTCGGAGGCCTGAACCGCCTTCTTCGGATCGCCCGCGGAGCTCAGCTGAGGCGGGAGTGCTCGCCGAGGTGGTGCCAGGTGCGGTTGTGGTAGACGAGCGGCGCCGTGGTCTCGGAGTCCTCGGGCACGTGGGCCTCGAGGGCGTGCACGGCGACGATCGTGGACGATCCCGCCTCCATGCGGTTGATCACCGTGCCGCGGATCCAGGCGGCGGCGCCCGGGAAGAACGGCTCGCCCGTGGGCAGCCGCGACCAGAGCGACGTGTCGGCGAAGCGGTCGATGCCGCTGGTCGAGCCCAGGCGCGCCAGGTCGAGCTGCTCCGCCCCGAGCAGGTGCACGACCAGCGTCTCGGACGCCTGGATGGCCGGAGAGCTGGACGAGGCGGACGAGAGTGAGAAGACGAACAGCGGCGGCTCGGCGCTCACCGAGAAGACGGAGGTCGCGGTCAGGGCGACCGGGCCGGTGCCCGGGTCGGCGGTGATCAGCGCGACTCCGGCGGCGTGGTTGCGGAACGCGAGCTTGAAGTCCTCCGGGGAGAGTCCGGCGAAGGCGCGGTGCTCCGGCTCGCGGTCCGGGGTGGTGGCGAGGTTCTCGCGGCTCATCGGAGACTCCTGATCGATCGAGGGTGCGGCATGGGGTGGTGGCCCGCCGTCGCGCCGCAGCACGGCTCCTCCAGACTGGCGCACCGGCCGGGGGAGGGCCGCCCCATTGCGGAGTATGACGCCGCCACCTCGGGGAACGCCGATCCGCCGCTCCCTGTTCCCGATCACGCCGGATCGGGTGCGCGTCGTCGGCGCCGGCGTCCGCGCACCCGTCGCTCGCCCTCAGCGCAACCCGTCGTCGCGGCCGCGGTCTGCGCGCAGACTCGAGGGCATGGCCCACCGTCAGCGCACGTCCACCGCGCACCCCGAGAGCAAGACCTGCGCCTCCTGCGGTCGCGAGATCGAGTGGCGCGCGAAGTGGGCACGGGACTGGGAGGACGTCCGCTACTGCTCGGACGCCTGCCGCCGTCGCGGAGTCGGACCGGAGGAGGCGCGCCTCGAGGAGGAGATCCGCACCGTCCTGCTCGCGCGAGCGGCGTCGTCGACGGCGTGCCCGTCCGAGGTCGCGCGCCGGGTCGGCGGCGAGGAGTGGCGGCCGCTGATGGAGCCCGTCCGCCGGGCCGCGCGCCGCCTGGTCGACCGGGGCGAGATCGACATCGTGCAGGGCGGACAGGTCGTCGACCCCTCGCGGGCGAAGGGCCCGATCCGGCTGCGGCGACGCCCCGGAGGACCCCTGTCGCCGGGCGGCGCCGCGGGCTAGCCTCAGCAGATGCCCAGCAGCGACGCCGTCGTCCTCACCGTCCCCGGACCGCACGGCGACCGGGAGGTGCGGATCTCGAGCCCCGAGCGCGTGCTGTTCCCGGAGCCGGGCATCACCAAGCGCGAGGTCGCGGAGTACCTGATCGCCGTCGGCGAGCCGTTCGTCGCGGCGAACGGCGGCCGCCCCGTCTCGCTGCAGCGGTTCTCCTCCGGGATCGAGGGCGAGCAGTTCTTCTCGAAGAACCCGCCCAAGGGCGCGCCCGAGTACGTCCGGTCCGTCCCGGTGACGTACCCGAGCGGGCGGGTGCATCCGCAGCTCGTGATCGACGAGCCCGCGGCCGCCGTCTGGGCGGCGCAGATGAACACCGTCGTCTTCCACCCGTGGGCGTCCCGCGCCGATGCGCCCGACCTGCCCGACCAGCTCCGGATCGACCTCGACCCGCAGCCCGGCACCGACGTCGCCGACGCGGTCGTCGCCGCGCACGCGCTGCGGGAGGTCCTGCGGGAGGCCGGCCTCGACCCGTTCGTGAAGACGTCCGGCAACCGCGGCCTGCACGTCTTCGCGCCGATCGTCGCCGAGCACGAGTTCCTCGACGTCCGCCACGCGGTGATCGCCGCGGCGCGCGAGCTGGAGCGGCGGATGCCCGAGCAGGTCACGACGGCGTGGTGGAAGGAGGAGCGCGGCGAGCGGATCTTCGTCGACTTCAACCAGGCCAACCGCGACCGCACGATCGCCGGTGCCTACAGCCCGCGGCCGCTCGCGCACGCTCCCGTCTCCACTCCGCTGGACTGGGACGAGCTCGACGGCGTCGACCCGCGGGCCTTCACGATCCGCACGGTCCCGGCGCGCCTCGCCGAGCGCGGTGATCCGTGGGCCCGGATGCACGACGCCCCCGGTCACCTCGACGCCCTGCTCGGCTGGTGGGAGCGCGATGTCGCCGCCGGCCTCGGCGAGCTGCCGTTCCCGCCCGACTTCCCCAAGATGCCGGGCGAGCCGCCCCGCGTGCAGCCCAGCCGCGCGAAGAAGGCCTAGCCGAGGACGTCGCCGAGGTCGTACGCGGTCGGCTGCTCCAGCTGCTCCATGGTGCAGGAGGCGGCGTCGCGGTCCGGGCGCCAGCGCTCGAACTGCACGGTGTGCCGGAAGCGGTCGCCCTCGCGCTGGTCGTAGCGGACCTCGAGCACGAGCTCGGGACGCAGACGCACGAAGGAGGTGTCGCGGCCGCTCGAGAACCGGCTCCGCTCGCCCTCGCCGCGCACCGGCGCTCCCCCCGCGTCGCGCTCGACCGCGGGTGCGAGCTCCTCCAGCAGCTGCACGCGACGCTCGTCGCTGAAGGCCGAGGCCCCGCCGACCTGGCGGACCTCTCCGTCGTCGCCGTGCAGGCCGAGCAGGATCGAGCCCACGCCCGGCTTGGAGGCGTGCTCGCGGTACCCGATCGCGATCACGTCGGCCGTGCGGTGGTGCTTGACCTTGAGCACGGCGCGCTTCCCGGGGGAGTAGGGCGCGGCCAGGGGCTTCGCCACGACGCCGTCCAGTCCTGCGCCCTCGAAGCGCTCCAGCCAGTCGCGCGCCAGGGCCTCGTCGTCGGTGGCGCGGCCGAGGTGCAGCGGATGCGGGACGCCGGCCATCACCGCGGCGAGCGCCTCCCGCCGCGCCGAGTACGGCTCCTCGAGCATGCTGCGCCCGTCGACGGCGAGCAGGTCGAAGGCGACGAGCATCGCCGGGGTGGTCTCCGCCAGCATCTTCACGCGGCTCGCGGCCGGATGGATGCGCTGCGAGAGCAGGTCCCAGTCGAGCCGCTGGGCACCCGGCTCGCCGGTCGCCAGGACGATCTCGCCGTCGAGCACGCAGCCGTCGGGGAGCAGCCGGAGGAAGGCCTCGACGAGCTCGGGGAAGTACCGGGTCAGCGGCTTGGAGCCGCGGCTCCCGATCTCGCACTCCCCGCCGGAGACCGAGACGATCGCGCGGAACCCGTCCCACTTCGGCTCGTAGGAGTATCCGCCCGCGACGGCGGTCTGCTCCGGCACCGCAGGAACGGCCTTGGCGAGCATCGGGGCGACGGGGAGCGCGAACGGGAGGTCCATGCCCTGATCATCCCGGCCGCGGTCTCGGACCGCACCCCCTTCCGGAAGGCTGTGGACCGGGACGTTCCCGGCCCGCCGCGGAGGTTCGAGGCGTAGCGTTCCCGGCATGAGCATTGACTGGAAGCGCTGGACGCCCGTCGCCGTCGTCCCCGCGGTCGTCGTCGCCGCGGCCGTCGCCCTCCCCCTCTCGGCGAGCGCCGCGGGAGACCTCCCCGAGAAGTCCGCCGCCGACCTCCTCGCCTTCGTCGCCGAGAGCGACACCACGGCGTTCTCCGGCGAGATCCGGCAGACCTCGGACCTCGGCCTGCCCGACCTCTCGGCGCTCGGCGGCTCGGCCGGCTCGGCGTCCGCCGACCCCGCCGACTCCCTCGTCGAGCTCGCCACGGGCTCGCACCAGGCGCGCGTGTACGTCGACGCCGAGAAGGGCGCGCGCCTCCAGGTGCTCGACCGGCTGGCCGAGCGCGACGTCGTCGCCTCGACGACCGACGGAGTCTGGATCTACGACTCGAGCGCGAACACCGCCACCCACCTCGTGCCTCCCGCGGGCGGAGCCCCCGAGGCCTCGCCGGGCGATCAGGTCGTCACGCCGTCGTCCGCCGCCGAGCAGCTGCTCGCCGCGATCGACCCGACGACCACGGTCGCGGTCGGCTCGGACGTCAGCGTCGCCGGGCGCGACGCGTACGAGCTCGTGCTCACGCCCCGCGACGGCGGCACCCTCGTGGGCTCGGTGACCGTCTCGGTCGACGGCGAGACGGGCCTCCCGCTCGGAGTGGCGGTGACGGCCCGCGGGGGCACCGCGCCCGCGTTCAGCGTCGCGTACACGAGCATCGACTTCTCGACGCCCGACGCGTCCCTCTTCTCCTTCACGCCCCCGGCCGGCGCCGAGGTGACGGAGCAGGCCGCTCCGGTCGACGACGCGGCGGACGCCTCCGACGCGCCCGCCGCGGGCACGGCCGAGCACTCCGACGTCGCCACCACGGGCTCCGGCTGGACGAGCGTCGTCGAGCTGCCCGCCGGTGACGCCGACGCGCTCTCCTCGCTCGACGCGGTCACCACGCCGGTCGACGGCGGCCGCATCCTCTCCTCCGCCCTGCTGACCGTCCTCGTCACCGACGACGGACGCGTCCTCGCCGGAGCGGTCCCGGCCGAGACGCTCCGCGACGCGGCCTCCGCTCGGTGACGGCGGGCGAGCTCGCCGTCGAGACGCGGGGCCTCACCAAGCGCTTCGGGCGCCAGGAAGCGGTCTCCGGTCTCGACCTCGCCGTTCCCCGCGGCGCCGTCTTCGGCTTCCTCGGCCCGAACGGCTCGGGCAAGACCACGACGATCCGGATGCTGCTCGCCCTCGCCGCGCCGACCGCGGGCAGCATCACCGTCCTCGGGCAGGCCATGCCCCGGCGCGCGGCCGAGGTCCTGCCCCGAGTGGGGGCGCTGGTCGAGGGGCCGGGCTTCTACCCGTTCCTCTCCGGAGCGGCCAACCTCCGGCGCTTCGACGCCGCGGAGGCGGGCACCTCGTCCCGCACCCGCGACGCCCGCGCGAAGGAGGCCCTCGCCCGCGTCGGCCTCTCGGCCGCGGCGCGCAAGAAGGTCGGCTCCTACTCCCTGGGCATGAAGCAGCGGCTCGGCATCGCGGTCGCCCTCCTCTCGCCGCGCGACCTGATCGTGCTGGACGAGCCCACGAACGGCCTCGACCCGCAGGGCACCCGCGAGGTCCGCGCCCTTGTGCGCGGACTGAACCAGGACGGCACGACCGTCCTCGTCTCCAGCCACCTCCTCGCCGAGATCGAGCAGCTCTGCACCCACGCCGCCGTCATGCGCACAGGGCGCCTCGTCGCCCAGGGCGGGCTGGACGAGCTGCGCGGGGACGCCGCCTCGGTCGAGCTGCTGACGCCCGACCGCGAGCGCGCGATCGTGGCCCTGCACACCCGGGGTCTGGAGCCGCGCACCGCGCCGGGCCCGCACCCCGCCGATCCGCCGCTGGTCGTCGCCGCTCTGCCGCCCGGGCTCGCGGCCGAGGCGCTGGTCGCCGACCTCGTGCGGGCCGACGTCCGCGTCCGCGGGTTCTCCGTCCGCCGCCCCTCGCTCGAGGAGCGCTTCGTCGAGCTGACCGGGGAGGGCTTCGATGTCGAGCGCTGACGCGACCGTCCGCCGCGCAGGGATCGGGTCCCTGCTCGCCTCCGAGCTCGCCCTGCTCTTCCGCCGGCGCCGCACCTGGGCGCTGCTCGCGGCCCTGGCCGCCATCCCGATCCTGCTCGCCGTCGCAGTGCGGCTCTCGGGCGGGGACGGAGGCGGGCCCTCTTTCGTGGGCGCGATCGCCGGCAACGGCCTCTTCACCGGCTTCGCGGCCATCACGGTCGCCGTCCCGCTGTTCCTCCCGCTCACGGTCGGGGTCGTTGCCGGCGACGCGATCGCGGGCGAGGCCTCGCTCGGGACGCTGCGCTACCTGCTGGTCAGCCCCGTCGGCCGCGTGCGGCTGCTCGCGGTGAAGTTCGCCGCCTCCCTCGCCTTCTGCCTCGCCGCAGCACTCACCGTCATGGTGGTCGGGATCCTGATCGGCCTGGCACTCTTCCCGGCGGGACCGGTGACGCTGCTCTCCGGCAGCACCGTCCCGCTCGGCGACGCGATCGGCCGGGCCCTGGCGATCGCCGTGTACGCGGCGCTCTCGCTGGTCGGGCTCTCGGCGATCGGCCTCTTCATCTCGACGCTGACCGATGTGCCGGTCGGCGCCATGGCGGCCACCGTCGTCGTCTCCATCGCGGCGCAGATCGTCGGCTCGCTCTCGCAGCTGGACGCCCTCCACCCGTTCCTGCTGACCGACCGGTGGTTCGACTTCGCCGACCTCCTGCGCGACCCGATCGCGTGGAGCTCCTTCGGCGAGAACGCGCTGCTCCAGCTCGCCTACGTCGCCGTGTTCGGGTCGCTCGCGATCGGCCGCTTCACCACCCGCGACATCCTCTCCTGATCCTGGGACGACGGAGGCCGCCCTCCCGCACTGCGGTGGGGGCGGCCTCCGATGTCGACGGGGTCAGTCCTGGGGAGCGATCCCGAAGCTGATGGAGCCGCCCTCGTCCACCTGCGCGTCGAGGACCTTGTCGCCGAGAGCGACGGAGGCGGCGACGTCGAGGAACACGCGCGCTCCGTCCTGCTCCACGACGGCGTCCGTCGTCTCGGGGGCCGCGGCGACCGCGACAGCGAAGTTGCGGGCGTCGAGATCGGTGCCGCTGATGCGCAGGCCTCCCTCGACGGGGGTCTCGGTCTGCCCGGTGATGGTCTTGACGACGGTGCTGGCGTTGTCGGTGAGCGTGAGCATCGGGTCGTTCCTTCCGTCCGTGGTCGATGAGGGGGCCACGTTGCCGGGATCCGGCGGCACCCTCAAGGCGGCGGAGCGGATATGGAGGGGATGCACACCTGGACGGTCCGGGGAGTCACGGCGCTCGCCGGAGCCTCGCCGGGCCGGGGGCGCCGCATCGCCTGCCACACTGGCCGGATGCATCCCGCCGACTCCTGCCCCTGCGGAAGCCGCCGCCACTACGCCGACTGCTGCCGCCCCGCCCACCTCGGCGAGGAGCCCTCGCCGACGGCGGAGCGCCTGATGCGCAGCCGCTACAGCGCGAACGTCCTCGGCAGCGCCCCCTACCTGCTCGCGAGCTGGCACCCCTTGACCCGGCCGCGCCGCATCGACCTCGATCCCGACGTCCAGTGGCGCCGGCTCCAGATCGTCGACATCTCGTTCGGCGGGGAGGGCGACGAGGAGGGCCTGGTCGAGTTCCGCGCCTCCTACCGCTCGCCCGCCGGCCCCGGCCTCGTACACGAGCGCAGCCGCTTCCTGCGCGAGGACGGGCGCTGGCTCTACGTCGACGGCGAGATGCTCGGCGACGAGGCCTGATCCGTCCGGGCCGTCCTACTCTGGAGGCATGGCCAAGGACTTCCGCCGGGCGGACGACGCGTCGCGCTACGAGCTCCACCTCGACGGCGCCCTGGTGGGCGTCCTCGACTACCGCGAGGCGCCCGGCAGCGTCTCCCTCGTCCGCTCCTTCACGACCCCGCCCTTCCGCGGCCGCGGGCTCGCAGGGGAGCTCGTCTCCTTCGCCGTCGACGACATCGAGGCCGCCGGCGGGCGGAGCGTCGTGCCGATGTGCTGGTACGTCGGGCAGTGGTTCGAGCAGCACCCCGAGAAGGCGCACCTCCTCGCTCCCTCCTGAGCCGCTCGCTCACTCGCGGACCGCGGGCTCCACTCCGGCCAGGTCCGGGCCGAGGCCGATGTCGACCAGGCGCAGACGGCCCGCGTAGGAGTCGCCCGGAGGCAGCAGCAGACCGGCCTTGATCGCGCCGAAGGCGACCGTCACATCGGCGCGCAGCACGGTGGGATCGGGGACCGACCCGTCGTCGGGATGGATTCCGCTCGGCAGGTCGACCGCGACGACCACCGGGCGCTCGGCCCGCCGCTCCAGCGCGTCGAGCACCGCCTCGACGACGACGCGCGGCCGCCCCCGCAGCGCGGGCTCCTTCGCTCCGATGCCGAGGATCCCGTCGACCAGGACATCCGCCCGCGCCACCGCCGCGGCGAGGCCGGGCGCGTCGTCGGCCGGCACCTGCCCGCAGCCCTCGTCGAGCGCCACGGCGAGGCCCCGGCGGTGCACCCGCTCGGCCGTGAGGACGAGGACGACGTCGGTTCCGGAGGAGGAGAGCTCGGCGGCCGCGTAGAGCGCGTCACCGCCGTTGTCGCCCGGACCGACCAGGACGAGCACCGAGCCCGGACGGGAGCGGTCGGAGCGCCCGGCGAGCACGAGGCGAAGCTCGCGGGCGAGGCCGTCGGCGGCGCGCTGCATCAGCGGCTCCCGCCGGGCCAGGTGCGGAGCCTCGGCGGCCCGCACCTGCGCGGACGTGTATCCCTCGACCATGCGCTCCACTGTGCGCGCGGCGCTGCGGGCGTGCAACCCCGTCAGCTCTCCTGGACCGCCCGGTCCGACTCCTCGACGATCGCCCGCATCGCGGCCTCCGCAGCGTCCGCGTCGCCCGAGGCGACGGCGGCGGCCACCGCCCGGTGCAGCCGCACCGCGGTGGAGTCGGCCTCGCGCGGCATGAGCGCGTTGCGGGTGCGGCCGGCGAGGACCTCGGCGACCAGATCGCCCAGCTGCGCGAGCATCAGGTTGCCGGACGCGGCCAGGAGGGAGCGGTGGAAGGCGGTGTCGGCGGCGAGGTAGGCGGACTGGTCGGCTGCACGGGAGTGGGTGGAGAGGGCGTCGCCCGCCTCCGTGAGCGCCCGCCGCTGCTCCTCGGTCGCGTTCGCCGCGGCGAGCCGGGCGGCGAGCGGCTCCACCCCGAGTCGGAGCTCGCTGAGCTGGTGCAGCTGGCGCCGCCGGTCCGGGCCGTCCAGTCCCCACGCGACGACCCGCGTGTCCAGGGCGTTCCAGCACTCCGGAGGCTGGACCCGCGTCCCCGCGCGGCGGCGGGACGTCACGAGCCCGAGCGTCTCGAGGACGCGCACCGCCTCCCGCATCACCGAGCGGGAGACCCCGCGCCGTTCCGCACGCTCGTCGGCGCTGAAGGTGGTGCCCGGCGCGAGCTCGCCGCGCACGATCTGCGAGCCGAGCTCGTCCAGCACCGAGTGGTGCAGCGAGGGCGTCGGCGCGGGCATGCGGTCATCCTGCCATCGCCGGAGTCGCGTCCCGGCCGATCTTCGGGCATGATCGGGACACACGCAGGTTATGTCGGACAAAAGCCGGCCGCTGGCCGTCGGCTCGACCAAGGACGCTCATGACACCGACCCTCCTCCCCGCCCTCCGCGCCGCCGCCGGGGACGCCCCCGCCACCACCGCCGGGCAGGGGCAGCTGATCCTCGCCGCCGTCGTCGGCATCGCCGTGATCGTCGTGCTGATCACCTGGCTGAAGCTGCACCCCTTCGTCTCCCTGCTGATCGGAGCGCTGACGACGGGCCTGATCGCGGGGCTGGCGGCGGCGGACGCGGTCGCCAGCTTCGCGCTGGGGTTCGGCAACACCATGGGCGGCGTCGGCATCCTCATCGGCCTCGGCGCGATGTACGGCAAGCTCCTCGCCGACTCGGGCGGCGCGGACCGCATCGTGGACACCCTCATCGCCCGCTCGAGCACTCGCGCGCTGCCCTGGATGATGGGCTTCGTCGGCGCGCTGATCGGGCTGCCGATGTTCTTCGAGGTCGGGCTCGTGCTGCTGATCCCGGTCGTGATCCTGGTCGCCCGCCGGAGCGGTCTGCCGCTGATGAAGGTGGCGATCCCGACGCTCGCCGGCCTCTCGGTGATGCACGGCCTCGTCCCGCCCCACCCCGGACCGCTGGTCGCGATCGACGCACTCGGCGCGAACCTCGGCGTGACCCTCGCGTTCGGCGTCCTGGTCGCGATCCCCACCGTCGTCGTCGCCGGCCCGCTCTTCGGCCGGGTCGCCGCCCGCTGGGCGCCGGTGGAGACGCCGCCGCTCTTCGGCGAGGGCGCGAGCGAGACGCGCGAGCACCGCCCGGGCTTCGCCGCCGCCGTCGCGAGCATCCTGCTGCCGGTCGTGCTGATGCTGGGCAAGGCGATCGCCGACATCGCGGCCCCGGGCTCCACGGACGCCTGGAAGGGCGCCCTCGACTTCCTCGGCACGCCGACCATCGCGCTGGGGATCGCGCTCCTGGCCGGTCTGGTCCTGCTCGGCCGCGGCGGCCGGATGAACCGCACCGAGCTGCAGGCCTCGCTCTCGAGCTCGCTGCCGCCGATCGCGGGCATCCTGCTCATCGTCGGCGCGGGCGGCGGTTTCAAGCAGGTCCTCGTCGACACCGGGATCGGCGGGGTGGTCGCCCAGCTCGCGGAGGGGAGCGGCGCCTCGGCGCTGCTGCTCGCCTGGCTCGTGGCCGTCGTGATCCGCGTCGCCACCGGCTCCGCGACCGTCGCCACCGTGACCGCCGCAGGGATCCTCCAGCCGCTGACCGAGACCATGGACGGGCCGATGGTCGCCCTCATGGTGCTCGCGATCGGCGCCGGCTCGGTGTTCCTGTCGCACGTCAACGACGCCGGGTTCTGGCTGGTGAAGGAGTACCTCGGGCTCAGCATCGGCCAGACGCTCAAGACCTGGACCGTGATGGAGTGCCTGGTCTCGGTGACCGGGCTCGCCGGGGTCCTCCTGATCGGTCTCTTCGTAGGAGGTATCTGATGACCGCTCTTCCCACCGTCCCCGTCCGCGCCGTCGTCGTCATGGGCGTCTCCGGCAGCGGCAAGTCGACCGTCGCGTCGCTCCTGGCGCGCCGACTGGGCTGGGAGTTCCTCGAGGGGGACGACCTGCACCCGCAGGCGAATGTCGACAAGATGCACGCCGGCATCCCGCTGACCGACGAGGACCGGGCGCCCTGGCTGGCCGAGATCGCCCGCGTGGTGGACCAGCGGATCGCCGCGGGCGGCTCGGTCGTCGTGACCTGCTCTGCCCTGCGCCGCCGCTACCGCGACGTCCTGCGCCGCGACGACCTCGTCTTCGCGCACCTCGCGGGATCGAGAGACCGTATCGCCGGGCGGCTCGCCTCGCGGGTCGGCCACTTCATGCCGACCACGCTGCTCGACTCGCAGTTCGAGGCGCTCGAGCCCCTCGGCGACGACGAGCTCTACGTCACGGTCGACGTGGGCGGCGCTCCGGAGGAGGAGATCGCCGAGATCCTCGGGGGGCTCGGCCTCGCGCCCGCGGGCGCCTAGAGCAGCAGCGACTCCACCGGCACGGCCGGGAGGTCGAAGGCCGCGGCGACGGCGGTGTTCGTCACCCGGCCGTCGTGGGTGCTCAGGCCGCGGGCGAGCGCCGGGTCGGCGGCCAGGGCGGCCCGCCACCCGCGGTCGGCCAGCGCGAGCGCGTAGGGGAGCGTCGCGTTGGTGAGCGCGCGGGTCGAGGTCTCGGGGACGGCGCCGGGCATGTTCGCGACGCAGTAGTAGACGCTCCGGTGCACGGGGAACACCGGGTCGTCGTGCGTGGTCGGACGCGAGCCCTCGAAGCAGCCGCCCTGGTCGATCGCGATGTCGACCAGCACCGAGCCCGGCTTCATCGTGGCGACCATCTCGTCGGTCACCAGCTTGGGCGCCTTGGCGCCCGGGATGAGGACGGATCCGATCACGAGGTCGGCGTCGGCCAGCTGCGCGGCGATCTCGTAGGCCGAGGAGGCGCGGGTCTGGATCGCGCCCTGGAAGCGGTTCTCGAGCTGCGCAAGGCGGGGGAGCGAGAGGTCGACGATCGTGACGTCGGCCCCCATGCCGAGGGCGTTCGCCGCGGCGTGCTCGCCGGCCGTGCCGCCGCCGATCACGACGACCTTCGCCTTCGGAGTGCCGGGGACCCCGCCGAGTAGCGTGCCCCGTCCGCCGACGGCACTCATGAGGTGGTAGGCGCCGACCGTGATCGACAGGCGCCCGGCGACCTCGCTCATCGGCGAGAGCAGCGGCAGCCGCCGGTCGTCCAGCTGGACCGTCTCGTAGGCGATGGAGGTCGTCCCCGCCGCGAGCAGCGCATCGGTGCACGGGCGGGAGGCGGCGAGGTGGAGGTAGGTGAAGAGCACCTGGTCGCGGCGCATCCGCGGGTACTCGGCCTCGATCGGCTCCTTGACCTTGAGGACCAGCTCGGACTCGCCCCAGACCTCGTCGGGCCCGTCGACGACGCGGGCGCCGGCGCGGCGGAAGTCGTCGTCCGACACGCGCGAGCCCAGGCCCGCGCCGGCCTCGACGAGGACCTCGTGGCCGCGGCGCACCAGCTCGTGGACGCCGGCCGGAGTGGCGGCGACCCGGTTCTCGTTGTTCTTGATCTCGGTGGGGATCCCGACGCGCACGGCGGCTCCTTCGCTGCGGCCCGCGGGGCGGGCGGTGGGCGCCGATCCTGCACCGGCTCTGCCCCCATCGTGCGAAGATCGTGCCCGGAGCGGAGGAACTCCGCAGGATCGGTCGGAAGTCACCGCACGGGCCGAAGGTTCGTCGGCGGAGTGAGGGAGCGGGCGCATGCCACCGAAGGATCTGCACGACCTCGACGACCTGGATCCGGTCGATCGGACCCTGGTGCGCCTCCTCCGCGCCGACGCGCGGACGCCCAACAGCCGGCTCGCCGAGCGCGCCGGCATCGCCCCGTCGACCTGCGTCGCACGCGTCCGGGGCCTCGTCGAGCGCGGCGTCATCACCGGCTTCACCGCCGAGCTCGACCCGGCGGCGCTCGGCCTGACCCTGCAGGCGCTGATCAGCGTCAGCATCCGCGTCGGCCAGCGCCAGGCGATCACGCGCTTCGCGGAGGAGATCCGCGCGCTGCCCGAGGTGGTGCAGGTGTTCTTCCTCGGCGGCTCGGAGGACTTCATCATCCACGTCGCGGTCCGCGACTCCAGCGACGTGCGGGACTTCGTGGTCTCGAACCTCTCGGCGAATCCGGCGGTGGCCTCGACGCGCACGAGCCTGGTGTTCGACCACCACCGCAAGGGCCCGGCGGTCCCCGAGTAGCGCGAGCCGGCGCGGCCCGAGCGGCCGCTCGGCCCGCGCCCGTCCCCCGGGGCTAGTGCGCCCCGGGGTTCACGTCGCCGCCCCCGCGCTGCATGAGTCCGGGGATGCGCTTGGCGAGCCCCGGGATCGCCTCGTCCGAGATCGAGATCCGCGTGTCGCGCAGGCGCTGGCGCAGCAGGGTCTCGACGTCCTCCTCCGGTCGCAGCTCGGCGTCGCCGGCGACCTGCAGCAGCACGCCGCGAAGCTTCTCGTCGAGCTGCGCGTCGTCGCTGCCGTGCTGGATCGGGTGGTCCTGGGATGCGTTCGTCATGCCTCCATGCTGGCACCGGCGACCCCGTGCCGAGAGGCCTTGCGCCGCGGCAG
Source organism: Rathayibacter sp. AY1F8 (assembly GCF_002932165.1). Lineage (NCBI taxonomy): Bacteria > Bacillati > Actinomycetota > Actinomycetes > Micrococcales > Microbacteriaceae > Rathayibacter > Rathayibacter sp. AY1F8. The sequence continues at coordinate 53,650 of NZ_PSVB01000011.1, read as the reverse complement.
GATGGTCGCATGCCGTTCACCCGCGCCGAGCTCGCAGCGTTCCAGGACCGCACCGTCGAGGACCTGCTGGGCGACGACGTCCGGCTCCTCTTCGTCGGCATCAACCCGGGACTGTGGACCGCCGCCACCGGCGCGCACTTCGCCCACCCCGGCAACCGCTTCTACCCGGCGCTCGTCGCGGCCGGGATCCTCGAGCGCGCGCCGCGCGTGTCCGAGGGGATGGGCGCCGCGGACCGCGCGGAGCTCGTCTCCCGCGGCGTCGGCATCACCAATCTCGCCTCCCGGGCGACCGCCCGCGCCGACGAGCTGACCGCGGAGGAGCTGCGCGAGGGCGCTCAGCGGCTGGTCGCCACCGTGGGGCGGGTGCGGCCCCGGGCCGTCGCGGTCGTCGGCATCACCGCCTACCGGATCGCGTTCGGACGCCGCAGGGCGGTGCAGGGCAGGCAGGAGGAGGACGTGGCGGGCGCGCCGCTCTGGGTGCTGCCGAACCCGAGCGGCCTGAACGCGCACGACACCGTCGCCTCGCTCGGGCGCGCCTACCGCGAGCCGGCGCTCGAGGCGGGGATCGTCTCTTCCGACGCGCTCCTGCCCGGGGACGTCGGACCCCGCCCGCAGGAATAGCCGTCGACCCCCGGAGGTTGCAGAAGTCCATGAGTATGCATGAAGTCAAGTTCGGCGTCGACACGTTCGGCGACGTCACCGCCGGCCCCGACGGCGCCCCGCTGCCGCACGGCCAGGTCCTCCGCGACGTGGTCGAGGAGGGAGTCCTGGCCGACCGGGTCGGCATCGACTTCTTCGGGATCGGCGAGCACCACCGCGCCGACTTCGCCGTGAGCGCACCGGACGTCGTGCTCGCCGCCATCGCGGCCCGCACCGAGCGCATCCACCTCGGCTCCGCCGTGACGGTCCTCTCCTCGGACGACCCGGTGCGCGTCTACCAGCGCTTCGCCACCCTCGACGGACTCTCCGGCGGCCGGGCCGAGGTCATCCTCGGCCGCGGCTCCTTCACCGAGTCCTTCCCGCTCTTCGGCTACGACCTCGCGCAGTACGAGGTCCTCTTCGAGGAGAAGCTCGACCTCTTCCACGCCCTGATCCAGGGCGGCCCGGTCACCTGGCAGGGCACGACCCGCCCCGCGCTCACCGAGCAGAGCGTCTACCCGACCCTCGACAACGGCACCCTCCGCACCTGGATCGGCGTCGGCGGCAGCCCCGAGTCGGTCGTCCGCGCCGCCCGGTACGGCTTCCCGCTCGTCCTGGCGATCATCGGCGGCTCGCCGGCCCGCTTCCGCCCCTACGTCGACCTCTTCGGCCGCGCGCTCGACCAGCTCGAGCAGCCCCGCCTCCCGGTCGCCGTGCACTCGCCCGGCTTCGTCGCCGACACCGACGAGGAGGCGCGCGAGCTGTACTTCCCGCACCACAAGGCGATGATGGACGCCATCGGCCGCGAGCGCGGCTGGTCCCCGATGACCCGCGAGCGCTTCGAGGAGGAGGCCGGCCCCGACGGCGCCATCCACCTCGGCTCGCCCGAGACGGTCGCCCGGAAGATCGCGCGAACGGTCGAGGCCCTGGGCATCGACCGCTTCGACCTCAAGTACAGCGCCGGGACGCTGCCGCACCCGGCGATCATGCGCAACATCGAGCTCTACGGCACGCAGGTCATCCCGCGGGTGCGCGAGCTGCTCGCGCACTGACCCCCGCCGGGCGCCCATTCCCCCGCTGGGCGCTCGGCGCGTTCCGAGCCGACGCGGTGCGCGCTCCCACCGGGCGCCCGGCCCGCGTCGATACACTCGGAACCCCCCGCCCCGACCCTCCCGGAAGCACATGCCCGACAGCCACGCCGCCCGCACCCCCTACGAGGTGCTGGGCGTCGCCGCCACCGCGTCCGACGACGAGCTCCGCCGGGCGTACCGGCTCCGCCTCCGCGAGACCCATCCGGACACGGGAGGCGACGCCGCGTCGTTCCACGCGGTGCAGCTCGCCTGGGAGCGGATCGGCAGCGCCTCCGCCCGCGGCGACTACGACCGAGGCGCTCCCGCCCCCGGGAGGTCCTCCCCGCAGTCGCCGTACACCGGCTCACCGCGCCCGCAGACCGCCTCGGCCGTGCGCGCCCGCTCCTACGGTCACCCGGGAGGCGCGGCGCGCGAGTACTACCTGCGCCTGGTGCGCGAGTGGCTCGGCCGCGGCGTCGAGACCGAGGACCCCTTCGACCCGGCGATCGTCCGCTCCGCTCCTCGCGAGGTCCGCTCCTGGCTCGCGAAGGCTCAGGCCGAGGAGGCGACGGCCGCGCTCGTCGGCGCGCTCGGCATCGCCTACACGATCTGGAACGACGTCGCGGTCGGCGACGGCGGGCTCAAGATCGACCACCTCGTGCTCGGGCCGGCCGGCCTGCTCGCGCTGACCTCCGCCGACTGGGGCGACCCGGTCCGCCTGAGGAAGGGCGAGCTCGAGGGCCCCGGGATCGCCGAGGACGAGAAGCCGATCGCCTCGCTCGCGAAGGCCGCGCGCCGTCTCGGCCGCGAGCTGGGCGTCCGCTTCTCGACGAGCGTCGTGGTCGTGCCGGACGACGCGCTGGAGCAGCCGTTCGAGCAGGTCGAGCGCGGCAGGCACCAGGGCGCCGTCGTCATCCGCCGCTCGCTGCTGCCGCAGCTGCTGCGCTCCGGCACGGACGACCCGCGGCTCGGCGGGTACGGCGAGTCGTTCGAGGTCCGCACCCGGGTGCAGAACCGCATCCGCTTCGTCTGACGCCGCGCTAGCCGCCGCTCGCAACCGGGGCAAGGGGTTAGCGCGCATCCGGCGCCCCGCCCACCATGGGACGTGCCCCCGGGCATCCCACGACGAGCGGAACGAGGACGGACCATGGTGCGATTCGGATACACCCTGATGACCGAGCAGAGCGGACCCAAGCAGCTGGTGGGCTACGCGGTCGACGCCGAGAGGCTCGGCTTCGAGTTCGCAGTCTCGAGCGACCACTACTCGCCGTGGCTGACCGAGCAGGGGCACGCCTCCTACGCCTGGACGCTGCTCGGAGCGGTCGCGCAGGCCACGTCGACCATCGACCTCACGACCTACGTCACCGCGCCGACCATCCGCTACCACCCGGCCGTGGTGGCGCAGAAGGCCGCGACGCTCGCGATCCTCTCCGACGACCGCTTCACGCTCGGCCTCGGCTCGGGCGAGAACCTCAACGAGCACGTCGTCGGCGAGGGCTGGCCCTCGGTCGCCGTGCGCCAGGACATGCTCGAGGAGGCCGTCCACCTCATCCGCGAGCTGCACACCGGCGAGTTGGTGACCTGGGAGGGCGAGTACTTCCGCGTCGACTCCGCCCGCATCTGGGACCTGCCGGACACGCCGGTCGAGATCGGCCTGGCGGTCTCGGGGGAGAAGTCGATCGCCCGCTTCGCGCCGATCGGCGACCACCTCATCACGACCGAGCCCGACGCCGAGCTGATCTCGCAGTGGACCGCGGTCCGCGGTGCGGACGCCGCCCCCTCGCGCACGATCGGCCAGATCCCGATCTGCTGGGCGCCGGACAAGGAGCAGGGAGTGGCGCTGGCCCACGAGCAGTTCCGCTGGTTCGCCGGCGGCTGGGCGGTCAACTCCGATCTGCCGACCCCCGCCGGCTTCGCCGGAGCGAGCCAGTTCGTGCGCCCGGAGGACGTCGCCGAGCAGATCGCCTGCGGCCCCGACCTCGACGAGCTCGCCCAGAGCTTCGTGCCCTACATCGAGGCGGGCTTCACCGACATCGCCCTCGTCCAGGTCGGCGACGAGCTGCAGCAGCGGTTCCTCGACGAGGCGGCGGAGGGGCTCCTGGAGCGCCTGCGCGCGCTCGCCCCCTGAGGCCGCTGCCGGGTCGCGCGGTCAGAATCCGCGGAGGCGCTCGATGTCGCGCCGGTCGCGCTTCGTCGGGCGGCCCGCTCCGCGGTCACGGACGATCACGCCCGGCGCGGACTCCCGGGGCGGCGGCGGGGGTGTCCGGTCCTCCATGCACTCGGCGGCCACCGGCGCACCGACCCGCTTGACCACGAGTCCGCGGACGATCAGCTCCCGGTCGAAGCCGCCGATCCGGGCGCGGACCTCGTCGCCGACCCGCACGGTCTGCGCCGCCTTGGCCCGCTCGCCGTTGACCCGGATGTGGCCGGCCCGGGCCGCGGTCGTCGCGGCGGAGCGCGTCTTGTAGATGCGCACCGCCCAGAGCCACGCGTCCACCCGCACGGCACCGGTCACCGGGATCTGCATCCCCCCAGTCTACGAACGGCGCCCGCTCGCCACCCACCCCGCGGTCCTACACTGGCCGCCGACAAGGAGGTTCCCATGAACCGAGACGACAGCATCTACACCGGAGCGGACGACGCGCTGCGGAGCAGCGACGACCGCATGGTCGCGGCGAACGACAGCTCCGGAGCCGGCGGAACCCGCGGCGACGTCGGCATGAGCACGACGAGCGGCGAGGGCACCGGGGTCCCCACCCGCGGCGCGCCCCCGCAGAGCGGATCCCCGTCCGAGCTGCGCCCCACCGGCTTCCCGCACGCGGGCCTGGAGTTCTCGCTCGTGCCGTCCGGGCACGAGGAGTGGCGGATCGAGCACCCGGGCGGTCGCACCGTCGGCGTCCTCGCCGTCATCTCGCACGCGGGCGAGGAGTCGGAGGCCGTGTTCGTCACGCGCCGCGTCGGCTCCGAGGACGCCGTGGCCGAGGGCACCGACTGGCGCGGCATCGTGTCGGCCGTGATCAACGACGAGGCGGCGGACGAGCGCGAGCCGGTCCAGCTCGACCCCACCGTCGAGCACGTCCGCGGCGGACTGATCAGCCGCGGCCCCGCGGACGTCGACGGCCTCTCCTGAGCCCTCTCTCCTCCGGGACGCCGTCCGCGCTCGGCGCGGGGCGTCCCAGGGAGAGGATCGGAGTCTCAGCGGGCGAGCAGCGCGGCGTTGATCCGGGCCGAGAGGTCGGCGTCGACGCGGCGGTCGGTCCCGTCGACGGCGCGGACGGGAGCGGCGTTGCGCGCGCTCGAGACCAGCCACGCCGCGTCCGCCGCCTCCAGATCGCCCGAGCGCAGCGGACGCACCGCCGTCCCGAGGCCGAGGCCCGGCGCGAGCGCGAACAGGTCGGCCTGCGTGGTGCCGGGCAGCAGCCCAAGGCTCGGCGGAGGAGTCACGAGCTCCCCGCCCGTCAGCAGCACGAGGTTCGAGGTCGGCCCCTCGAGCAGGTAGCCGTCGCTCGACACGAACAGGGCGTCGTCGGCACCGCGCCGGGCGGCCTCCCGCGCGGCCGCACGGTTCACCGCGTACGAGAGCGTCTTCGCGCCGGCGAGCAGCCAGGGGGACGTCGACTGCACGTCCGAGCGCAGCCCGCGGTCCAGGAGCACCACGCGCACGCCGTCGCGGCGGGCCGGGCCGAAGTCCGGGCTGGTCTGGACGAAGACGACGCCGGTGGGCCGCCCGCCGCCCTCGACGCCGCGGGTCAGGATCGTCTTCACCATCGCCTCGGCGACGGGCGGGTGCGCGGCCACCGCCGCTCCGATCGCCTCGAGCCAGGCGGGCCGGTCCGGCCGGGGCAGGTCGAGCATCCGGGCCGAGCGCTCGAAGCGGTCCAGGTGCGCGTCGAGCGCCTGCAGCCGTCCGTCGACCAGGTTGATCGTCTCGAACACGCCGTCGCCGCGGGTGAAGCCGAGGTCGGTGACGTCCAGATCGCCGCGCCCGCTCGGATCGATGCGGTGCGCGGGACCTCCCGGCGAGTGCGCCTCGGCGTCGAGGGAGGGTCGGTCGAGCACGACGAGGGTCTCAGCGGGCATGGGCGGTGCGGTCCTTCCGGGAGCGGCGGCGGGGGGAGAAGCGGAGCAGCGCGATCGTCAGCAGGGCGCCGATCAGGGAGCCGCTGCCGTTCGAGACGAGGTCCTGCACGTCGGAGACGCGGGTCGGCAGCCACAGCAGCTGCGCGGTCTCGACGGCCGCCGACACCCCGAGCCCGATGGCGGCGGCCCACAGGCGGCGCCCCGCCGGCAGTTGCGCGGCGATCAGCGCACCGAGCGGCACGAAGAGCAGCACGTTCGCGGTGAACTCCGCCACGTCGAAGTCGAACCAGCCGGTGAGCGGCGTGGAGGCGAGGAACGCGATGAGCCCGCGGATCAGCGCGTTGGGCTCCCCGGCCGGGTAGGGCGCGGGCGTCAGCGTGATCAGGGCGATCAGCGCGAGCCAGGCGAGCGTCGCGAGGCGGAGAGGTCTCGAGCGGCGCATCGTCCGATTCTGCCAGCCCGTCGGGGTCGGGCGCGGCGGGCGCGGTGTGGGAGGCTGGAGGGCATGACCAGCGAGGACCCCGGCGCGGACGCCGTGCTCCCGCGCCACCCCTTCGACGCGTCGCTCGGCGACGGCTGGGTCGAGATCGGCGACGGACGCCGCTTCTGGGGACGCTTCGGCGCCGCCGGCCTCCTCCTGCGCGATCCGTCGGGACGCGTCCTGCTCCAGCACCGCGTCAGCTGGAGCCACTTCGGGGACACCTGGGGGCTGCCCGGCGGCGCCCGTCACCCCGAGGAGACGGCCTTCGAGGCGGCCCTCCGGGAGTCGGAGGAGGAGGCGGGCGTCCCCGCCGACCTGATCCTGCCCGTGCTCTCCAGCGTCGTCGTGATCGGACCGTGGAGCTACTCCACAGTCCTGGCCGAGTCCCGCGAGCACTTCACTCCCCGCATCAGCGACGCCGAGAGCACCGAGCTGCGCTGGGTCGCCCCCGACGAGGTCGACTCCCTGCCGCTGCACCCGGGCTTCGGAGCGGCCTGGCCGGGCCTGCGCGCGCTCGGCTCCTCGATCCCGGTGCTCGTCGTGGACGCCGCCAACGTGGTCGGCTCACGCCCCGACGGCTGGTGGCGCGACCGAGCCGGCGCCGCGGAGCGCCTCCTCGCCTCCCTGGCCCGCCTCGCGGAGGCCGGCGTTCCCGGCCGTCTCCTGGGGATCGACGCCGACACGGTCTGGCCGCGCATCGCCGTGGTGCTCGAGGGAGCGGCGCGCGCCGCCCGTCCGGAGCCGGGCGCTCTCATGGAGCGGCTGACGGTCCACGCGGCCGACGGCTCGGGCGACGACGCGATCGTCGAGCTGGTCGGCGCGCTCGAGACCGCGGTCGTCGTGACGGCCGACCGTGGACTGGCCGCCCGCGTCGAGGCGCTCGGGGCCGCCGTGGTCGGTCCGAGGTCGCTGCTCGACCTCCTCGATCCCGCCCGGGAATAGGCCGCGGGGGCACCCGGTTGCATCCCCCATGGCTACGACTGCGATGACCCTCGACTCCCACGACCAGACGATCGCCGACGGCATCGTCCTCATCGACTTCTGGGCCGACTGGTGCGGCCCGTGCAAGCAGTTCGCTCCGGTCTTCGAGGCCACGAGCGAGAAGAACGCCGACATCACCTTCGCGAAGGTCGACACGGAGGACCAGCAGCAGCTCGCCGCGAGCTACGGCATCTCCTCCATCCCCACCCTCGTGGTGTACCGCGACGGGATCCCGCTGATGGCTCAGCCCGGCGCCCTGCCCGCCCCCGCGCTCGACAACCTGATCGAGCAGGTCCGCGGCCTCGACATGGTCGAGGTGCGCCGTCAGTACGAGGAGGCGAAGGCCGCTCAGGAGGCCGGCGTCGCCCCGCAGGCCTGATCCGCCCGGCGCCTCGACCCGCTCCGCAGGCGGGAGGCGCCCGCAGACGCACGAGAACCCCCGGCAGCCGTGAGGCCGCCGGGGGTTCCGTCGTTCCGAGCCGGGATCAGCCGGTGTTCTGCAGACCCGCCGCGACTCCGTTGACCGCGAGCAGGAGCAGCCGCTGGTTCTGCTCCGTCCCGGATCCGCCCGGGTCGGTGCGGAGCGCCTTCAGTGCGCGCAGCTGCAGGAGCGAGAGCGCGTTGACGTACGGGGTGCGCAGGCGCACGGCACGGCCGAGCACGCGGTGGCCCGTGAGCAGGCTCTCCTCGCCGGTGATCGAGAGCACCCACCGGCGGGTGAGCGCCATCTCGTCGAGCACGAGTCCGGCGAGGTCGTCGCGGGAGTCGAGGGCGAGGTAGCGGCGGGCGATGCCCTCGTCGGTCTTCGCGAGCGACATCTCGACGTTGTCGACCATCGTCGTGAACAGCGGCCAGGAGGCGTAGGCCTCGCGGAGCAGGTCGAGGTCGCCGACGGCCTCGAGCGCGCTGCCAAGCCCGAACCAGCCGGTCAGGTTGACGCGGGCCTGGGTCCAGGCGAAGACCCACGGGATCGCTCGCAGGTCCTCGAGCGACTCGACCGAGAGGCCGCGGCGGGCCGGACGCGAGCCGAGGGCGAGCAGGCCCACCTCCTCCTGCGGGGTGACCCGGGCGAACCACGGCGCGAAGCCGTCGGCCTTCACGAGCTCGAAGAAGCGGCGGCGCGACTCGCGGTCCATCGTCGCCGCCACCTCGGCGAAGCGCTCCGCGGCGCCCGCGTTGCGCTCGCCGACCGCGGGGGAGGAGGCGAGCAGCGTCGCTCCCGCCACCTGCTCGATGTGCCGGGTGGCGATGTCCGGGTTGCCGTAGCGGGCGAAGATGACCTCGCCCTGCTCCGTCAGCTTGAAGCGGCCGTCCACCGATCCGGGCGGCTGCGCGAGGACGGCCCGGTTGGCCGGCCCGCCGCCGCGGCCGAGCGCTCCGCCGCGCCCGTGGAACAGCGTGAGCACGATGCCCTCGTCGGCCGCCCACTGCGCGATGCGCGCCTGCGCGTCGTAGAGCGCGAGCGTCGCCGAGACCGGTCCGACGTCCTTCGACGAGTCGGAGTAGCCGAGCATCACCTCGAGCCGGTTGCCGGTGGCCGCGAGGCGCGCCTGCACCTGGGGGAGGCGGATCATCTCGGCGAGGATGTCGGTCGAGGCGTCGAGGTCGGCGAAGGTCTCGAAGAGCGGGACCGCGTCGATGATCGGCGGCTTGCCGTCGGTCGCCGCCTCGGCCAGTTCGAAGACCGTCCGCAGGTCGTCGGCCGACTGCGTGAAGGAGACGATGTACCGCCTCGCCGCGTCGGTGCCGAAGCGCTCCTGGACCTTCGCGATCGCCCGGAACACCGACAGGACCTCGAGGCCGCGCTCGTCGAGCTCCTCGCCGGCGCGGATCGCGGCGATCGTCTCGCGGTGCACCTTCGAGTGCTGGCGCACCTCGATCTCGGCGAGGTGGAAGCCGAAGGTCTCGAGCTGCCAGACGAAGTCCTGGAGGTCGCCGTAGGCGGCGCGGACGTCCTCGGCCTCGACCAGGGACTCCTGGAGGGTGCGCAGCTCGGCCAGCAGCTCGGCGGCGGCGGAGTAGGCCAGCGGCCCCTCGGACCGGGTCGCGGCCAGGCGCTCGGCCGCGAAGAGCAGGACGCGGCGGTGCGCCTCGTTGGGCGAGCGCTCGGCGATGTCGGCGGCGAGCTCGGGAGCCCGCTCGACGCAGGAGGCCCAGAGCGCCTCGACGGCGGCCGACGGGGGAGTGGTCGACGCGTCGAGGGTCAGCGCGCGGCCCACGCGGCGGGCGACCCGCTCGAGGCCCATGAGGACGTGCTCGGAGGCGATGTCCACCGCAGCGAGGGTCGTCTCGGCGGTGACGAAGGGATTGCCGTCGCGGTCGCCGCCGATCCAGGTGCCCAGGCGGACGAAGGCCGGTGCGACCGGAGCCCGGGTGCCCGAGCCCTCGCCGAGCAGAGCGTCGTCGAGGCGGCGGTAGACGCGGGGGAGCACCGAGAACAGCGACTCGTCGAAGACGCTCATCGCGGTGCGCACCTCGTCGAGGGGAGTGGGCTTGGACTCGCGCAGCGGAGCGGTGCGCCACAGCGTGTCGACCTCGGCCAGCAGCTTGCGGCGGATCTCCACCAGCACGACGCCGCCCATGCGCGGGTCGTCGCGCTGCTCGAGCAGGTCGCTGATGCGGCGGATGGTCGAGGCCACTGCGCGGCGGCGCGCCTCGGTCGGGTGCGCCGTGAGGACCGGGCGGAACTCCAGTCGGGACAGGCGCGCGAACGCCTCGTCCTCCCCGAGCTCCCCGGTCAGCCGGCGCATCGAGGCGAGGATCGAGTCCTCGGGCGACTGCGCGCCGGCGTCGGCCTCGCGCCGGCGCAGCACGCGGACGCGGTGGAACTCCTCCGCCACGTTGACGAGGTGGAAGTAGCAGGTGAACGCCCGGGCGACCTCCTCGGCGCGCTCGAGCGTGAGCGAGGCGACGAACTCCTCCGCCTCCGCGGTCCCGGCGGCGTCGCCGCTGTCGTAGGCGCTGATCGTGAGCGCGCGCAGGCGCTCCACGTCCTCGTAGAGGGAGGGCTCGCCCGACTCGCGGAGCACCTGGCCGAGCAGCTCGCCCAGCAGGTGGACGTCGGCGCGGATCCTCTCGTCGAGCGGAGGCGCGGTCGTCCCGTCGGCGGAGGAGGGGGCGGTGGCGGAGGCGGGTGCTGCGGTCGCGGCGGACGCGTCGGAGAACGGATGCACGGGAGAGACCTTAGCGGCGGTGCGTATCAAGCACATGACGCCTGCGTCACGATCCGAACTGGAATGATCGAGGGGTGACCGTGACAACCGCACCCCCCGCTCCCGCCGTCCAGACCGAGCAGGCGGCACCCCATGTCGTCGTGCTGTTCGGCGCCGTCGGCGACCTGGCCCGGCGCAAGCTCATCCCGGGGATGGCCCACCTCGCGCTCTCCTCCCTCGCACCGGACCTGCAGATCGTCGGCACCTCGCTCGAGGAGCACGACGACGCCTCGTTCCGCGCCTTCGCGAAGCTGGCCTACGACGAGTTCGGGAGCCGCTCCCTGACGCCGGCGCAGTGGGACGAGTTCGCGTCCAAGCTCCGCTACGTCCCGCAGTCCGCCGGTCCGGCCGCGCTGGCCGCCGCCGTGACCGACGCCGAGGCGGTCCTCGGCCCGGACGTGAGCCGGCTGCACTACCTCAGCGTCCCGCCCAGGGCAGCTCTCTCCGTCGTGCGGATGCTCGCCGAGGCCGGGCTGGTCGAGCGCTCGCGGATCATCATGGAGAAGCCGTTCGGCGTCGACCTCGAGAGCGCGGTCGTCCTCAACGCGGAGCTCCACGAGACCTTCAGCGAGGAGCAGATCTTCCGGATCGACCACTTCCTCGGCAAGGAGCCGGCGCAGAACATCCTCGCCTTCCGCTTCGCCAACGGCCTCTTCGAGCCCATCTGGAACCGCAACTTCATCGATCACGTCCAGATCGACATCCCCGAGCGCCTCACGCTCGACCGTCGCGCCGAGTTCTACGAGTCCACCGGCGCGTACAAGGACATGGTCGTCACCCACCTCTTCCAGGTGCTGGCGTTCATGGCGATGGAGCCGCCGACCGCGCTGGAGCCCCAGGCCATCAGCGAGGAGAAGAACAAGGTCTTCCGCTCGATGCGTCCGCTGAACCCCGAGAACGTGGTGCGCGGCCAGTACATCGGCTACCGCGACGAGCCGGGCGTCGCCGCCGACTCCGAGACCGACACCTTCGTCGCGCTGAAGTGCGAGATCGACAACTGGCGCTGGGCGGGAGTGCCGTTCTACCTCCGCACCGGCAAGCGGATGGCCGAGGGTCAGCGCATCATCTCGATCGCGTTCCGCGAGCCCCCGAAGAGCATGTTCCCGCAGGGCTCCGGAGTCGGTGCCCACGGCCCGGACCACCTCACCTTCGACCTGGCGGACGCCTCGAAGGTCTCGCTCTCGTTCTACGGGAAGCGCCCCGGTCCCGGCATGCGGCTCGACAAGCTGAGCATGCAGTTCGCGCTCCAGGAGACCGACCGCGCGGGCGACGCGCTCGAGGCCTACGAGCGCCTGATCCTCGACGCGATGCGCGGAGACCACACGCTGTTCACCACCGCGGAGGGCATCGAGCGGCTCTGGGAGGTCTCCGCGCCGCTCCTGCAGGATCCGCCGCCCGTCCGTCTCTACGCGCCCGGCTCCTGGGGGCCGAACGCGATCCACCAGCTGATCGCGCCGCACGCCTGGCGCCTGCCGTTCGAGCGGGTCTGGCGCGACAAGCGCTGACCACGCCGCCGTGCGCCCCGCCTAGGCTGGGCGCATGGCGCGCACCGGTGAGGACCGGATCTGGACGGTCCCGAACGTCCTCAGCATGGTGCGTCTCGCGCTGGTGCCGGTGTTCCTCGTGCTCGTGGTCCTCGGCGAGGACGCGCTCGCGCTCCTGACCCTCGTCGTCTCGAGCCTCACCGACTACCTCGACGGCTGGATCGCGCGCCGCTTCGACCAGATGACGCGCCTCGGCCGCGTCCTCGATCCGGCCGCCGACCGCCTCTACATCTTCGCCACCGTCCTGGGCCTCGCGGCCCGCGGACTGGTGCCCTGGTGGCTGGTCGCCGTGCTGCTCGCCCGCGACCTGATGCTCGTGGTCCTGGCGGTCGTCCTGGCGAACAACGGCTACGGACCGCTTCCCGTGCACCACCTGGGGAAATTCGCGACCTTCTGCCTCTTCTACGCGCTCCCGCTGATCATGCTGGGGCAGGCGTTCCCGGCCCTCGCGCCCGCCTCGCTCCCCATCGCCTGGGCCTTCGCGCTGTGGGGCGCATTCCTCTACTGGTGGGCCGGGATCGTCTACGCCGTCCAGACGCGGGACCTCGTCCTGGGGGTCCGCACAGGTGCTCAGGGGTCCGACGAGGGTCACGATTCGGATACGCTGACCTGATAGGAGGTACGTCTTGGTCGAGCCCGTCGGTGGAGCATCATCCGCCCAGCACAATTCCGTTCCCGGTGAGCCGTCGACGGAGACGACTCTGACGTTCACCGACGACATCGGTGCCCAGCTCGCCGCTCTCGACAACCGCGCGTCCCGCGAGGAGGCCGAGGCCGTCGGGGCTCTGCCCTCGGGATCCGCGCTGCTGGTCGTGCGCCGCGGACCGAACACCGGCGCCCGCTTCCTCCTCGACACCGACTCCACGACGGTCGGCCGTCACCCCGACGCGGGCATCTTCCTCGACGACGTCACGGTCTCGCGCCGGCACGCCGAGTTCGTCCGCCGCGGCACGGCGTTCGAGGTCCACGACCTCGGCTCCCTGAACGGCACCTACTTCGACGGGGTCCGGATCGAGTCCGCGATCCTCACCGACGGCTCCGAGGTGCAGGTCGGCAAGTTCCGACTCACCTTCTACGCGTCCCGCGCCGACCTCGTCGCCGCTCCGGACGCGTGAGCCGTGGGCCGCTCCTCCGCGCGCGCCCTCCCCACCGGCTCCGCCGCTCTGCTGAGCATCGGGCAGGTGCTGGCCAGGCTGACCAGTGAGTTCCCGGACGTCACCCCGTCCAAGCTGCGCTTCCTCGAGGAGCAGGGGCTCGTCTCGCCGGCCCGCACCGACTCCGGCTACCGCAAGTTCTCGGGCTCCGACGTCGAGCGGCTCCGGATGATCCTCGCTCTGCAGCGCGACCACTACCTCCCCCTCAAGGTCATCCGCGGATACCTCGACGACATCGACGCCGGACGCGAGCCCGCCCTGCCGGCCGGTGTCGGGGGTCCGAGCGCCTCGCTCCTCGGCCCCGCCACGCGGTTGACCCGCGAGGGCCTCGCGGCCGAGTCCGGTGCCACGCCCGCTCTCGTCCAGGAGGCCATCGCCGCCGGGCTCGTGCGGGGCGGCGACGTGTTCGGGGACGAGGCCGTGACGACGCTCAAGGCGCTCGTCGACCTCGGCCGATCCGGTATCGAGCCCCGCCATCTCCGACCGCTCCGCGTCGCCGTCGAGCGCGAGATGTCGCTCATCGAGAGCGTCGTCGCCTCCAGCGCCCGCCGCGGGGAGGCGTCCGGCTCCGCCGGCGCTGCCGAGAACGCGGTGGGGCTCGCGACCCAGCTGGGCACGATCCGCGGGGCGATGGTGCGCAGCGCCCTCTCGCGGATCGCCCGCTCGTGAGGGCCGCGCCGCCGGCCGTCGGGCGGCCCGTGCGACACGCCGCGGCGCCGAGGCCGATGTCGTTTACTCGGCCTGCGCCGGTCGGTACGGTAGGGAGCGCGTTCGGAGGATCCGGCGTCCGGATCCGAGAGGCACAGGGATGAGAGAAGTCAGCCGCGACGTCAGCGGCCAGCGCGACCTCGTCCTGTTCACCGACGGACTGCCCGAGCTTGACGCCGACGCGGGCTACCGCGGGGCCGTCGCGGCGCGCGCCGCGGGGATCACCTACCGGCAGCTCGACTACTGGGCGCGGACCGAGCTCGTCGAGCCCACCGTGCGCGGCGCGTCCGGCTCCGGAACGCAGCGCCTCTACGGCTTCCGCGACATCCTCGTGCTGAAGCTGGTCAAGCGCCTGCTCGACACCGGGATCTCGCTCCAGCAGATCCGCACGGCGGTCAACCAGCTCCGCGAGTCCGGGGTCGACGACCTCGCCCAGACGACCCTGATGAGCGACGGCGCGAGCGTCTACCTCTGCACCTCGAACGACGAGGTCATCGACCTGCTCAGCCGCGGCCAGGGCGTCTTCGGCATCGCCGTCGGCAAGGTCCTCCGCGAAGTCGAGTCGAGCCTCGTCGAGCTCGACCATCAGTCGGTCGACCCGGGCGACGAGCTCGCCCAGCGCCGCGCCTCCCGCCGCGTCGGCTGACCGCCCACCCCTCGCGGGTCGGCCGCGGCCCCGGGGACTCCGGGGTCTCCTCCGCGCGCTCAGCTGATCAGGAGCGGACCTGCCTGCAGCCGTGCTGAGCGGGCAACGGGCGGCACCAGAGTCTCACCGAGCTGGTCGAATGGCGGGCCCCGCCCGCGTGATCCGTCCGCCGGACGCGAGCTCCCCGCCGATCACGCCCGCTAGCATGCGGGTCCGATGACGGGCTCCGTCCGTGTCCCGCCCTGCGGATCCGACGATGGGCTCCGCCCGCGCATCGAGAGTCCGCGCTGAACTCCGACGCCGAGCGTCCGCCGGCGCCGTCCCTGGCACTCCTCGGGCACCGAACATCGCCCGCGTCCCGAGACCTCGAGCCGGAGAAGTCCGGCGGACCCGCCGGCCCTAGGTCGCGGCGGGGACCTGCTCGCCGATGCGACCGGTGCGGATCACGCGGTCGAGCAGCAGGTCGAAGTTGTGCGCCATCTCCTGAGCGCTCTCCCCGGGCCAGACATGCACGGGCTTCGCCGCGCCCTGCGCCTGCTGGAGGGAGGTGCGCTCCGGGAGCTGCGGGCTGAGCACGAGCGGTCCGAACATGTCGCGCAGCTCCTTGATCCGGAACTGGTGCTCCAGCGACTGGACGCGGGCGCGATTGACGATGATGCCCAGCGGCTGGAGGCGCGGACTGAGTCCGCGGCGGATCTCCTCGATCGCCCGGAGCGCTCGGTCGGCGGCGGCCACCGAGAACAGGCCCGGCTCCGTGACGACGGCGACGCGGTCGCTCGCGGCCCACGCCGTGCGGGTCAGGGCGTTGAGCGAGGGGGCGCAGTCGATCAGCACGAGGTCGTAGTCGGCCTCGACGCTCGCGAGGGCCTCCTCGAGCTTCCAAATGTCGCGGATGCTGGGGTGCGGCCCGTCGAAGTTGATCGCGGAGGGGCTGCCGATCAGCACGTCGATCGTGCCGTGGTGCTCCTTGGTCCAGCCGGAGGGGGCGATCGCCGAGCGGACGATCTTCTCCTTCGGCGACGTCAGGACGTCGGCGATGTTGAGGTGGCCGGCGACGTTGATGTCCATTCCGGTCGACACGTCGGACTGGGGATCGAGGTCGACGACCAGCGTTCGCAGGCCCTTCGAGAACGCCGCGGATGCAAGGCCGAGCGTCACCGTGGTCTTGCCGACGCCGCCCTTGAGGGAGCTCACGCTGAGTACATGCATGGCTGACTACTTTACGTTCCTCCGGGCGGCAGAACCTAACCGTTCGCTGCACGCGCCGTCTGCGCCGCCTCCGGAAGCGGGCCGCACTAGCAGTCGGAGCGCGCTCCGACCAAGCCGCCCGGCGCGATCCGGGCCCGCCGGTACACTCGTCCTGAGCGGAAGGAGGCTCGTTCGCATGGATGAGCGCAACGACGAACAGCCCGACACCGGCACCGGTCCCACGCCGCGGACCGCCATGGACGCGGCTCGGGAATCGGGTCAGTACTCCCCGCGAGCGAGCGACACCGCTCCGACCCTCCTGCCCGACGGCGTGCGGATCACCCCGCCCGGCCCGCGGCGCCGCTCCACCGCCCCCGCTCCGGTCGAGGACGAGGACGCGATCGACGTCGGCCGCCTCGGCCTGCCGCCCTCGCGCTCGCACGCTCTCGTGCCCCCGGAGCCGAGTCCTGCTCCGACCCCCTCACCGGCTCCCGCTCACCCGTCCGGCGCGAACGGACCGGTCTCGGCGGGGATCCCCGCCCGAGCGGAGTCCGCCGAGAAGCCCGCGGCGTCCGAGTCCGCGGGGGAGCCCGCCGCCGTCCCCACGCGCCGCGACCGCCTCCGCGCCGAGTCCTCGAGCGCCGCTCCCGCCCCGTCCGCGCCGAGCGCCGCCGTCCCCGAGTCGGCGTCGATGCTCACCCCGGACAGGCTCCTGGAGGTCAACCGCAAGACCCGTCCCGCTCCCACGGGCGGCTGGCACCGCTTCCTCTACGGCCTGACCTTCCACACGGTCAACCTCGGCGACTCCGCGAAGGTGAAGGCGTGGAAGGCGATGGACGAGCGGATCGGCCGGCAGTTCGAGGGCGGCACCCGCTTCGTCCCGGTCATGACCCGCAAGGGCGGCGTCGGCAAGACCACGGTCACGACGCTCCTGGGCATGGCCCTCGCCGACGCGCGCGAGGACCGCATCATCGCGGTCGACGCGAACCCCGACCGCGGCACCCTGGCCGAGCGCGTCCCCAAGCAGACGCGGGCGACCGTCCGCGACGTCGTGAACCGCGCGGCCGGCGTGACCGGGTTCACCGAGTTCTCGACGATGGTCTCCCGCGACGAGACCCGCCTCGACGTCCTCGCCTCCGACACCGACCCGCAGCTCTCCGAGGCCTTCGACGAGGACGACTACAACGTGGTCGCCGACCTGGTCGAGCGCTTCTACTCGATCATGCTCACCGACTGCGGCACGGGCATCGTGCACTCGGTGATGCGGCCCACGCTGCAGCGCGCCGACACGGTGGTGATCGTCTCGGGCGGCAGCGTCGACGAGGCCCGCCTGGCCTCCGAGACCCTCACCTGGCTGGACGCGAACGGCTACGGCGCCCTGGTGCGCAACGCGGTCGTCGCGCTCAACACGGCGACGCAGGGCACGAGCCTGGTGAAGCTGGAGGAGATCGAGTCGCACTTCCGCTCCCGCGTCCGCGACATCGTCCGGATCCCCTACGACCCGGTGCTCGCCGCCGGCTCCGTGGTGAAGTGGGAGCAGCTGCGCGAGGGCACGAAGGACGCCGCGCGCCTGCTCGCCGCGCTCGTGGTCGAGGGCATGCCGGTCCGACGTGTCTGAGCCCCGGGCTTCCGGGGCGGCGTCCGCCGCGCACCAGGACCGCACCGACGGGCCCGACGCGTCCACCGACGCCTTCGACCTGATCGTCATCGGGGCCGGCTCCGGCAACTCGATCGTCGGTCCGGAGTTCGACGGCCTGCGGGTCGCGATCCTCGACGACGGGGAGTGGTTCGGCGGCACCTGCCTCAACGCCGGCTGCATCCCGACCAAGATGTTCGTCCACGTCGCCGACGTGGTCACCGACGTCGACCAGGGCGGCCCGATCGGCGTCCACTCCCGCCTCCGCCGCCCCGAGTGGGCCGAGGTGCGCAACCGGGTGTTCGGCCGGATCGACGCGATCAGCGAGGGCGGTTTCGAGTACCGCGATCAGCGCTCCCCGAACGTGACCGTCCTCCGCGAGAGCTTCGGCTTCGAGTCGCTCGGAGACGGCGACCGCCCGCACGTCCTCGTCAGCGCCAGCGGTGCCCGCATCAGTGCGCCGCAGGTGGTCGTGGCCGCCGGTTCGCGGCCCAGGCCGCTCCTCGCCGCGTACGAGCCGGACCCCCGCATCCAGGACTCCTCCTCCGTCATGCGGCTCGACGAGCTCCCCGAGCGGATGCTGATCCTCGGCGGCGGCGCGGTAGCCGTCGAGTTCGCCCACGTCTTCTCCTCCTTCGGCACGGCCGTGACCGTCGCCGTCCGCGGCGACCGCCTCCTCCGCGCCCTCGACGAGGACGTCTCGCGCCGGTTCACCGGGATCGCCGCCGAGCGGTACACGGTGCTCACCGGAGTGAGCGCCGAGAGCGTCGACGCCCGCCCTGACGGGCTCCGCGTCGCCCTCAGCGACGGCACGACGGTCGAGACCGACCTGCTCCTCGTCGCCCTCGGCCGCGACCCCAACAGCGACACGGTCGCCGCCGCCTCCGTCGGGATCGATCTGCACGAGGACGGCCGGATCAGCGTCGACCCCGAGCAGCGCGTCCTCTCCGGCGGACGCCCCGTGCCCGGCCTCTTCGCCCTCGGCGACGTGTCGTCCCGCTGGCAGCTCAAGCACGTCGCCAACCACGAGGCGCGCCTCGTGGCGCACAACCTCCTGCACCCGGGCGAGATGCTCTCCGACACCCTCTCGCCGGTGCCCGGCGCGATCTTCGCCCACCCGCAGATCGCCCACTTCGGGCTCACCGCGGCCGAAGCGCGGGACCAGGGCCTGGACGTCGTCACCGTCACCCAGGAGTACGGCTCCACCGCCTTCGGCTGGGCGCTCGAGGACGACTCCAGCGCCTGCCTCCTGGTCGTCGGACTCGACGGCGCCCTCCTCGGCGCGCACATCATCGGGCCGCAGGCCAGTATCCTCATTCAGCCGCTCGTCCAGGCCGCCAGCGCCGGCACCGGCATCCGCGGACTCGCCCGCAGCCAGTACTGGCCGCACCCCGCAGCGAGCGAAGTCGTCGAGAACGCCCTCCTGAGCGCGGAGGAGGCCCTGAGGGAGCGCACCACATGACCGAACGCCAGATCCGCATCTTCGGGGACCCGGTGCTGAAGACCCCGTCCACGACCATCGAGACGGTCGACGCCGGCGTCCGCGGCCTCGTCGAGGACCTCGTCGACAGCGTCCGCCCGCCCGGACGCGCCGGCGTCGCAGCCCCCCAGATCGGCGTCAACCTCCGCGCCTTCAGCTACAACGTCGACGGCGTCATCGGCTACATCCTCAACCCCGAGATCATCGAGCTCAGCGGAGACCCGCAACCGGTCGACGAGGGCTGCCTCTCCGTCCCGAACCTCTGGTACCCCGCGATCCGCTACCCGCACGCGAAGGTCCGCGGCACCGACCTCGACGGCAACGAGATCGTCCTCGAAGGCGACGGCCTCATGGCCCAGGCCCTCCAGCACGAATGCGACCACCTCGACGGACGCCTCTACCTCGACCGCCTCTCCCAGGACGACCGCCGCGCCGC
This sequence comes from Rathayibacter sp. AY1F8, assembly GCF_002932165.1. Classification (NCBI taxonomy): domain Bacteria; kingdom Bacillati; phylum Actinomycetota; class Actinomycetes; order Micrococcales; family Microbacteriaceae; genus Rathayibacter; species Rathayibacter sp. AY1F8. The sequence goes on along the minus strand of NZ_PSVB01000011.1, from coordinate 34,395 downwards.
CATGAAGGCCGTCCGGGAATCCGACTGGTTCTGAGTTGGATTCCGAGCCGGTCCTTGCCCGGCTCGGCGCGGTCGGCTTTTCGAGGTGGGCGCGTTCGGTGGAGCGTCCTGCGTTCCGCCGACGGGAAAGCGCTGGGACGCGCTTTCCCGGATACGGCTGTGTCGAGGGGGGGGCCGGTCCCTGCCCGGCCCGGCGCGGTCGGCTCAGCGAGGTGGGGGCGTTCCGTGGAGCGTCGTGCGTTCCGCCGACGGTGAAGCGCTGGCACGCGCTTCACCGGATACGGCTGCGTTGAGGGGGGAGCCGGTCCCTGCCCGGCTCGGCGCGGTCGGCTCAGCGAGGTGGGGGCGTTCCGTAGAGCGTCGTGCGTTCCGCCGACGGGAAAGCGCTGGGACGCGCTTTCCCGGATACGGCTGTGTTGGTGGGGAGCCGGTCCTTGCCCGGCTCCACGCAGTCGGCCGCTCGAGGTGGGCGCGTTCCATGGAGCGTCGTGCGTTCCGCCGACGGTGAAGCGCTGGCACGCGCTTCACCGGATACGGCTGTGTTGAGGGGGAGCCGGTCCTTGCCCGGCTCCGCGCGGTCGGCTTTTCGAGGTGGGCGCGTTCTGTGGAGCGTCGTGCGTTCCGCCGACGGGAAAGCGCTGGGACGCGCTTTCCCGGATACGGCTGTGTTGAGGGGGAGCCGGTCCTTGCCCGGCTCCGCGCGGTCGGCCTTTCGAGGTGGGCGCGTTCTGTGGAGCGTCGTGCGTTCCGCCGACGGGAAAGCGCTGGGACGCGCTGTCCCGGAGGCGGCTGCGATCGGGACGGCCTGCTGGTGACGGCGGGAGAGCGCGGGGTCAGCGGAGGGAGATGCCCTCGGTGGCGGGGGCGGCGGAGTAGACGGCGGCGATGGTGTCGGCGAAGTCGGCGAGGATGACGTTTCGCTTGATGCTCATCTTCGGAGTCAGGTGACCGCTCGCCTCCGTGAACTCGGTCGGGAGGATCACGAACTTCCGGATCGACTCGGCGCGGGACACGCGCTCGTTCGCCGCATCGACGGCCCGCTGCACCTCGGCCAGAACGACCGGGTTCACGGCCGCGTCCTCGAGTGAGAGGCCCTTGTCCTGCCCGTTGTTGGCGAGCCACGTCGGCAGCATCTCGGAGTCGAGCGTGACCAGAGCGGCGATGAACGGGCGCTGATCGCCGACGACGACGACCTGGCCGACCAGCGGGTTCGCGCGGATCGGATCCTCCAGCGCCGCCGGAGCGACGTTCTTGCCGCCGGCGGTGACGATGATCTCCTTCTTCCGCCCGGTGACGCGCAGGTACCCGTCCTCGTCCAGAGTTCCGAGGTCGCCCGTGCGGAACCACTCGCCGTCGAACGACTCGGCCGTCGCCGCCTCGTTGTTCCAGTAGCCGCCGAAGACGTCGATGCCGCGCACCTGGATCTCGCCGTCGCCCGCGATCCGGATCGAGACGCCGGGCATCGCCGGGCCCACCGAGCCGATCTTGAAACGCTCGGTGCGGTTGACCGTGGCGGGCGCCGTCGTCTCCGTGAGGCCGTAGCCCTCGAGGATCTTGATGCCGAGGCTGTGGAAGAAGTGCCCGAGCCGGTCTCCCAGCGGCGCCGAGCCGGACACGGCGAAGCGGACGTTCCCGCCCATGGCGGTGCGCAGCTTCGAGTACACGAGCCGGTCGAAGAGGAGGAACTGCAGCTTCAGCGCAAGCGGCACCGAGCCCGCCTCGAGCGCCATCGAGTGGGCGACGGCGACGTCGGCCGCGCGGCGGAAGATCTTCCCCTTCCCCCCGGCCTCGGCCTTCTGCTCCGCGGAGTTGTAGACCTTCTCGAACACGCGCGGCACGGCCAGGAGGAACGTCGGCTTGAAGGACGCGAGCGAGGGGAGCAGCTGCCTGGTGTCGGCCTGGTGCCCCACCTTCACCCCGCCGTGCACGCAGAGGATCGCGATGAAGCGGGCGAACACGTGCGCCGTGGTGATGAACAGCAGCGTCGACGCGCCGGGCTGGTGGATCAGCTCCGTCAGGGCGACCGCCGAGTTGCGGCTGAGCTCGACGAAGTTCGAGTGCCGGATGATGCAGCCCTTGGGGCGGCCGGTGGAGCCGGAGGTGTAGATGATCGTCGCGATGTCGGTGCCGGTCGCCAGCGAGCGGCGGCGCTCGATCTCGGCGTCCGGCACGTCGACGCCGCGCGCGACGAGCTTGTCCAGATCGCCCAGCCCGATCTGCCAGGCGAGTCGGACCTCGGGAAGGTCGGCGCGGATCTCGTCGAAGCGGGCGAAGTGCTCGGGAGTCTCGACGATCACGGCGTGCGCGCCGGAGTCGGTGAGGTTCCACTGCACCTGCGCGGGGGAGGAGGTCTCGTACACCGGGACGAGGATCCCGCCGGCGAACCAGACGGCGAAGTCGATCAGCGTCCACTCGTAGCGCGTCTTGCAGATCAGCCCGACCTTCTCGCCCGGCTCGAGGCCGGCGGCGACGAAGCCCTTCGCGAGGGCCGTGACCTGGTCGAGGAACTCCTGCGCCGTCACATCGCGCCAGCCGTCGCCGTCGGGCAGCGCGAAGAGCGGGCGATCGGGCGTCTCGCGGACGCGGTCCAGCAGGAGGGCGGTCGTGTTGGCCTGGGGATCGGCCGGAACCACCAGGGGGGAATCGAACTGGTCCACGGCAACTCCTTCGGTACCTGAATGAACGTCGTCTCCACCCTACCGGCGCGGCGCAAGCTGTGGATCCGTTCAGGGTAACGATCCAGGGGTGGCTCCGCGAGGAGGGCCGACACGCGTCGCCGGGTCTCGCCGCTGAGCCGCATCGGAGCGCTCGCGGTCACTACACTCGTCCTGGCCGCCGCTCAGGGCGGCCCGCCGACGCTGCCGCGCCGGTGGCGACGGGAAGGCGGTTCGCGTGCACGCGATCGGGATCGACATCGGCGGCACGAAGATCGCCGGAGCCCTGGTCGACGAGTTCGGGGGGATCCTCCGCGAGGACCGTCGGCCCACTCCTGCCGGGCACCCCGAGCTGATCGTCGACGTCGTGGTCGAGATGGTCGAGCATCTGCGCTCCGGCCTGCTCCCGGGAGACGTCTCCGCGGTCGGAGTCGCCGCCGCCGGCTTCATCGACGCCTCGCAGTCGATCGTCTACTACGCCCCGAACATCAACTGGCGCAACGAGCCCTTCCGCGAGAAGCTCTCGGCCCGCATCGACCTGCCGATCATCATCGAGAACGATGCGAACGCCGCCGGCTGGGCCGAGTTCCGCTACGGCTCGGGCCGCCTCGTCAGCGACATGCTGATGCTCACCATCGGCACCGGAGTGGGTGGCGCGATCGTCATCAACGACCGGCTCCTGCGCGGCGGCTTCGGCGCCGCGGCCGAGATCGGGCACATGCGCGTCGTCCCCGGAGGCCTGCCCTGCGGCTGCGGCGCCCGCGGCTGCATCGAGCAGTACGGCTCGGGCCGCGCGCTCCAGCGCTTCGCCGGCGAGCTGGCCGACGCGGGCGGGATCGGCCAGGGCATCGCCGACGCCCGCGCCCGCAACGGCGGCGAGCTGAACGGCCACCTCATCTCCGAGCTGATCACCGCTGGCGACCTCGGCGCCCTCGCGGCGCTGCGACAGCTCGGCCACTGGCTGGGCGAGGCGGCGGCCAGCCTGAGCGCCGTCCTCGACCCGCAGATGTTCGTCATCGGCGGCGGAGTGGCGCAGGCGGGCGACCTCCTGCTGGACCCCATCCGCCAGGCCTACCTCGACAACCTCCCCGCCCGGGGCTACCACCCCGAGCCCGAGTTCCGCATCGCGGAGCTCGTCAATGACGCCGGAGTCGTGGGGGCCGCCGACCTGGCGCGCCTGCACGCGAGCTCCCTCTAGCGGCACCCGCCGCACCCGATCCGCCGCACCGCCGAGGAGCCCGATGTTCTACTGGTTCATGAAGCACATCGTCGCGGGCCCGCTCCTGAAGACGATCTTCCGGCCGTGGGTGGTCGGCGCCGACAAGGTGCCGCAGAACGGCGGCGTGATCCTCGCGAGCAACCACCTCTCCTTCATCGACTCCGTGATCCTCCCGCTGGTGATCGAGCGGAACATGGTCTTCCTCGCCAAGAGCGACTACTTCACCGGCAAGGGCCTCAAGGGCTGGGCGACGCGGACGTTCTTCACCGCCACGGGGATGCTGCCCATCGACCGCTCCGGTGGCAAGGCGTCGGAGGCCTCGCTCAACACGGGCCTCCGCGTCCTCGCGGGCGGCCACGCCCTGGGCATCTATCCCGAGGGCACGCGCAGCCCCGACGGCCGCATGTACCGCGGCCGCACCGGTGTCGCACGCATGGTCCTCGAGGCCCGCGTGCCCGTCATCCCGGTCGCCATGATCGACACCGCGCGCATCATGCCCATCGGCAAGCGCCTGCCGAAGCTGGGCCGCATCGGCATCGTCTTCGGGGAGCCGCTCGACTTCAGCCGCTTCGAGGGCATGGAGGGCGACCGGTTCATCCTCCGCTCGATCACCGACGAGATCATGTACGAGCTCCTCGCCCTGAGCGGCCAGGAGTACCTCGACGTCTACGCGACCTCGGTCAAGGAGAAGCGCGCGGCCCTCACCCGCTGAGCGCCCGCTCGACGCCGGGGGCCCCTCCCGGCCGAGCGCCCTGCCAGGCTATAAGCTCGTCAACCGCTGCCGTCCGTCCGGACGGCGGCCCTCCGCGCGCCGCTGGCGCCCGTCAGAACCGGGAACACCCTCGTGGTCATCGATCCGAACGAACCGTACGTCCTCGCCGCCCCCTCCGTGGTCGCCGGCCTGGACTATTGGCGCGAGCTCGAGATCAAGCAGCAGCCGCAGTGGCCCGATGCGGAGGCCGTGCGAGCGGCGTCCGCCGAGGTGGCCGCGCTCCCTCCGCTGGTGTTCGCCGGCGAGGTGGACCAGCTGCGCGAGCGTCTCGGAGCCGCGGCCCGCGGCGAGGCGTTCCTCCTGCAGGGCGGCGACTGCGCCGAGACCTTCGCCGGAGCGACCGCCGAGCAGATCCGCAACCGCGTCAAGACCGTGCTGCAGATGGCCGTCGTCCTGACCTACGGCGCGAGCATGCCCGTCATCAAGATGGGCCGGATGGCCGGCCAGTTCGCGAAGCCGCGCTCGAGCGACCTCGAGACCCGCGGCGACGTGACCCTGCCCGCCTACCGCGGCGACATCGTCAACGGCTACGACTTCACCCCGGAGTCGCGCGCCGCGGACCCGCGCCGCATCGTGCAGGGCTACCACACCGCCGCCTCGACGCTGAACCTCATCCGCGCCTTCACGCAGGGCGGATTCGCCGACCTGCGCCTCGTCCACTACTGGAACAAGGGCTTCACCGAGAACCCGCAGAACCAGCGCTACGAGCAGCTGGCCCGCGAGATCGACCGCGCGGTAAAGTTCATGGTGGCGTGCGGGGCCGACTTCGAGGGCATGAAGCGCACCGAGTTCTACACCGGCCACGAGGGCCTGCTGATGGACTACGAGCGCCCCATGACGCGCATCGACTCGCGGACCGGCACGCCGTACAACACCTCCAGCCACTTCATCTGGATCGGCGAGCGCACCCGCGAGCTCGACGGTGCGCACGTCGACTTCCTGTCGCGGGTGCGCAACCCGATCGGCGTGAAGCTCGGCCCGTCGACCACGCCCGAGACGATGCTCGAGCTGATCGACAAGCTCGACCCCGAGCGGGAGCCCGGTCGCCTCACCTTCATCACCCGCATGGGTGCCGGGAGGATCCGCGACGCCCTCCCGCCGCTGCTCGAGGCCGTCAAGCGGAGCGACGCCCTGCCGCTGTGGGTGACCGATCCGATGCACGGCAACGGGCTGACGACGCCGACCGGCTACAAGACCCGTCGCTTCGACGACGTGGTCGACGAGGTCAAGGGCTTCTTCGAGGCGCACCGCGCCGCGGGGACGCACCCCGGCGGCATCCACGTCGAGCTCACGGGCGACGACGTCACCGAGTGCCTCGGCGGCTCGGAGCACATCGACGAGGCGACGCTCGCCACCCGGTACGAGTCGGTCTGCGACCCGCGCCTCAACCACATGCAGTCGCTCGAGCTCGCGTTCCTCGTGGCGGAGGAGCTCCGGGGCCGCGCGATCTGATCCGACCCCGACCGCCGGTCGAGTCCTCGTTGAGGGGCTCGACCGGCGGCGTCAGGTCGTGATGGTGATCGACAGCTGGATCGTCGTGCCGCGCTGCACGAGATCGCCGGCCTTGTTGGACTGGTTCGTGACCTTGGTCAGCTCGTTCGGCGCCGCGTCGATCAGCGGGCCGAGCGTCGTCAGGGAGTAGCTCCACGACAGGTCCGCCGCCTCGAGGGCCGCCTTCGCCTCGTCGCGGTTCATCCCCACGACGTTCGGCACGGCGACGGGCTCGGGCCCCTTCGACACGATGACCGAGACGGTGTCGCCGGTCACGGCGGGCGCCTCCGGGTTCGCCTGCGTGAGGACGACGCCCGCGGCCACGGTGTCGCTCCAGTCCTCGCCGCTGCGGTCGAGGGCGAGACCGGCCGCCTCCGCCTTCGCCGTCGCGTCGTCGATCGAGAGGCCGACGACGTTCGGGATCGGTCCGAGGCTCACCACCATCGCGATGGTGCTGGTCTCGGACATCGTCTCGGGCAGCGCCGATCCGTCCGGCAGCGAGGCGGAGACGACCACACCGGCGTCGACGTCGGCGTCGAAGATCTTCGAGACGTCGCCGACGGTGAAGGAGCCTCCCGTCACCGCGGCGGCAGCGTCGGCCTCCGAGAGGCCGGCGAGAGACGGGACCGGCAGCTGGCGCGGCCCGCTCGAGACGGTCAGCGTGATGACGGAGCCCTTGTGCACCCCCTGCCCGCCGGGCGGATCGGAGCTCACCACCGTCCCCGCGGGCACGGTGAGGTCGGGCGTCTCCTGCGGCTGCACCTCGAAGCCCTGCGCCTGCAGCTGGGCCGTCGCGTCCTGCTGCGACTGGCTGACGACGTCCGGGATCGACACGATCGCGCCGGGTCCCTCGCCGAACCACCAGGCCGTCCCGCCGCCGATGAGCGCCAGGAGGAGCACGACCACCGTGAGCAGGACGCCGCGACGCCGTCGGACGCGGCGCCTGCTCGCGAGCCGGGCGACGGTGTCGTCGTCCTCGTCGACCACGAGTACCGCTCCGGGCGCCGGCGCCGGGTCGAAGACCGAGGTCTGCCCGGGCTCCGCCGGATCGAAGACGGCCGTCGCGGGCGCCGGATCGGCGACCGGCGCCGGGAGCGGGGTGACCGCCTGCGTGTCGCCGCGGCGGTCGCTCGGTGTGATGCCCATGAGCCGCTCGGCCTCGAGCAGCTGCGCGAGCATGACACCGGCGTCGCGGGGCCGCATGTCCGGGTCGCGCTCGGTCGCCCAGAGGACGAGCTCGTCGAGCGAGGTGGGGACGGAGGCGACCGTCGCGCTGGGGTACGGGACGGAGTCGTTCGCGTGCTGGTACGCGATCTGCATCGGCTGCTCGCCCGTGAAGGGCTGCTCTCCGGTGAGCATCTCGTAGATCATGATCCCGATGGCGTAGATGTCGCTGCGGGTGTCGGCGGTGCCCCGCGTGACCAGCTCGGGGGAGAGGTAGGCGATCGTGCCGAGGAGGGCCTGACCGGAGGCGGTGTTGGCGGAGGCGGCGCGCGCGAGGCCGAAGTCGCCGATCTTGATCCGGCCGTCGTCGGCGAGGAGCACGTTCTCGGGCTTGAGGTCGCGGTGGAGGATCCCGGCGCGGTGCGCGGCGGCGAGACCCGAGAGCACGGAGTGCATGATGTCGACGACCTGCTGGGCGGTCAGCCGGCCGCGCTCCTTGAGCAGGTCGCGCAGGGTGATCCCGGGGAGGTACTCCATCACCAGGTAGGCCATGTCCGAGTCCTGGCCCTGGTCGAAGACGCTGACCACGTTCGGGTGGGCGAGACGGGCGGCGGAGCGTGCCTCCTGGACGAAGCGGCTCTTGAACGTCGCGTCGTCGGAGAGGTGGCCGTGCATGACCTTCATCGCTACGCGGCGCTCGAGGCGCTGATCGTGCGCGAGGTAGACCGTCGCCATGCCGCCGCGGGCGATCCTCGAGCGCACCTCGTACCGGCCGTCGACGAGACGGCCGAGGAGAGGGTCGAGCTGGCTGGTGGTCACGCGACGAGTCTAGGCAAGACCCCCGGGGGAACCGGTGAGCGACGCCCGGGCGGCGCAGGACGGGCCCGACTCCTTCTCCGGGGCGCCCGCAGTTGGCGGCCCTCCGGGCTCGTGGCAGTCTTGACGCGTGACCGACTCGTCCGCTTCCCCCGCCACCTCGACCGATTCCGAGCTCGAGTGGCTGACCGTCCCCGACCTCGTGGAGCTGACCGGGCTCGGCGCCGGCCGGGTCCGCCGCCTCCTCGAGGAGCGCCACCTGCTCGGCACCCGCCGCGACGGCGTGCTGAAGGTCCCCGCCCTCTTCCTCCGCGACGGGGAGCCGATGAGCGAGATCCGCGGCACCGCGATCCTGCTCGCCGACTCCGGCTTCACCGACGACGAGGCGGTCGACTGGATGCTGACGGTCGAGGAGAGCCTGGGCACGAGCCCGATCGTCGCCCTCCGCGCCGGCCGCAAGGCCGAGGTCCGGCGGGTCGCCCAGGCCCTGGCCTGATCCCGCCCGTCCGCTCCTAGGAGGTGCGGACCGTGACCTGGGCGGCCAGCTCGCGCAGCTCCGCCACGCCCTCCGTGCGGAGCGGCGCGTCGGGGAGGACCGCGACCGCCGCGGCCACCTCCTGGTCGATGCGCTCCTCGAGCCGCTCGAGGGCGCCGCTGCCCGCGATGATCTCCTGCGCCCGCGCGATGGACGCCGCGTCGGCGTCGTTCCGGCCCACGACCGCGTCGAGCTCGGCCCGCTCGCCCGGCGAGCACGCGCCGCGGGCGAGGCCGAGCAGCACGGTGCGCTTGCCCTCCCGCAGATCGTCGCCGGCCGGCTTGCCCGTCACTGCCGGGTCGCCGAAGACTCCGAGGACGTCGTCGCGCAGCTGGAAGGCGATCCCGACCGGGAGCCCGAAGCGGCGCAGGGCGTCCAGCTGAGCGTCGTCGCCGCCGGCGAGGGAGCCGCCGATCACCAGCGGCGCCTCGATGCTGTACTTCGCGCTCTTGTAGACCACCACCCGCTCCGCCCGCTGCAGGTGCTCGTGCTCGGGGTGCTGCACCCACGCGCTCTCCTCGAGGATGTCGAGGTACTGGCCCAGCGTGACCTCGGTGCGCATCAGGTTGAACTCGGCGCGCGCGCGCTCGGCCGCGACTCGATCCCCGAGCGACCACTCCGCCGCGGCGAAGATCTCGTCCGACCAGACCAGGAGGAGGTCGCCGAGGAGGATCGCGGAGGAGCGGCCGAACTCGTCGCGGTCGCCGGTCCAGCCGCCGTCGGCGTGGAAGGAGGAGAAGCGCCGGTGCGCCGCGGGAGCGCCGCGGCGGGTGTCGGAGTTGTCGATCACGTCGTCGTGGACGAGAGCGGCGGCGTGGAACAGCTCCAGGCCGGCGCCCACCCTCGCGATCGGATCGGAGCCGCTCGGATGGGCCTCGCTCGAGGTGCTCGACACGGCGTTCCAGCCCGCCTCGCAGAAGCGCGCGCGGAACCGCTTGCCCCCGCTGAGAAAGTCCCGCGAAAGGTCGCCGAGGGCGGAGACGTCCTCTCCTATGGAGCGCAGAATTGGCGTGCGCCCGGTGAGGAATTCATCGATTCGGAGCTGGACGCGATCGACCAGTCGAGAGCTGTGGTTCACCCGACCAGCCTATGCACCGAAGGTGCCTGGTGCCTGCGTCGGGCTCGGTCTACACTGAAGCGCCGCCCGACCGGTCGAGCCCAGACGCCGCCTATTCCGGTGCCGATCCCCGAAAGGGTCGACGCCGCACCCTGAAGGGGTCACGATGCCGCTTTCGGAACACGAGCAACGGCTCCTCGATGAGATGGAGCGGAACCTCTACCAGAACGACGCCGATTTCGTGGCGGCGGTCGGCAAGGGACGCGGCGGCACCAACTACCGGGCCCTCGTGCTCGGCATCCTCCTCGGCATCCTCGGTCTCGCCGTGCTCGTAGCGGGAGTGGTCGTGCGCCAGCCCCTCGTCGGCATCCTCGGGTTCGCCTTCATGCTCGGCGGCGTGATCGTGGCCATGCGCCCGGCCGCCGGCGGCTCCTCCGAGCCCGGCCTGCCCGACGTCGGCCGTCCGTCGAAGCCCCGCTCGGGCAACCGCCAGGGGTCCGGCTTCATGGACCGTCTGAACGACAGGTGGGACAACCGCGGAGACGGGCGCGGCTAGCCTCCCCTCCGCTCCACCACAGGGTCGATCCTCACGGATCGGCCCTTTTTTCGTGCCCGCGGCCTCCCTCCCGCGGCATTCCCCCTCCACTTCGCCCCACTGTCGAGATTCCGCGGAAACACGCGGATGACCGGGGCCTCTCCGGCGCGCCCCGCGCTGCGCCGGGGTTGTGAGTGGGGGGAAGTGGAGTACTGTGGAGGACACACCATCCTTGGCCGGAAGAAGTGGGGGGCAGTCCGTGTTCCTCGGCACCTATTCCCCCAAGCTCGACGAGAAGGGCCGCGTGATCCTCCCCGCCAAGTTCCGCGACGAGCTCTCCTCCGGAGTCGTCGTCACGCGCGGCCAGGAGCGGTGCCTGTACGTGTTCAGCCAGGCCGAGTTCGAGGTGATGCACGAGAAGATCCGGCAGGCGCCGGTGACCAGCAAGCAGGCGCGGGACTTCCTCCGGGTGTTCCTCTCGGGCGCGAGCGCCGAGACGCCGGACAAGCAGAACCGCGTGACCCTTCCGGCTCCGCTGCGCTCCTACGCCGGCCTCGACCGCGACCTCACCGTCATCGGAGCGGGCAACCGCGCCGAGATCTGGGCGCAGGGCGCCTGGGAGACCTACCTGCAGGAGCAGGAGTCCGTGTTCTCCGACACCCAGGAGGAGGTGATCCCCGGCCTGTTCTAGGTCCTGTCGCGCGACTCCCAGCCACTCGGCGCCCGGACGCACCTTCCCCGGTGTCCGGACGCGAGGTGGATGGGGATCGGACGACAGGAACGGGAACGGCGGGACCGCCATGGCAGAGAACACTCCGAAGGACGCTCCGCGCCCGACCGAGGAGCGGCACCTCCCGGTGCTGCTCGAGCGCTGCGTCGAGCTCCTCGCTCCGGCGCTGGAGCGCGACGGGGCGGTCGTCGTCGACGCGACGCTCGGCATGGGCGGGCACTCGCTCGCGCTGCTCGAGCGCTTCCCCGGCCTGCACCTCGTGGGCCTGGACCGCGACCCCGAGGCGCTGCAGCTCGCGGGGGAGCGGCTCTCCGCCCACGCCTCCCGGATCGACCTCGTGCACGCCGTCTACGACGAGCTGCCCGACGTGCTCGACGAGCTGGGCATCGACACGATCGACGGTGCGCTCTTCGACCTCGGCGTCTCCTCGCTCCAGCTCGACGAGACCGAGCGCGGCTTCTCCTACTCCAAGGACGCGCCGCTGGACATGCGGATGGACTCGACCGCCCCGCTCACGGCGGCGAGCATCCTCGCCGACTACGACGAGACCGCCCTGCGCCGCATCTTCCACGAGTACGGCGAGGAGCGCCTCGCCGCGCGCTACGCCAAGAAGATCGTGGAGGCCCGCCGCGAGGCTCCGCTGGAGCGCTCCGGCCGTCTCGTCGAGATCATCCAGGCGGCGACCCCGGTCGCGATCCAGCGGAACGGCCACCCCGCCAAGCGCGTCTTCCAGGCGCTGCGGATCGAGGTCAACCAGGAGCTGTCCGTCCTCGAGCGGGCGATCCCCGCCGCCCTGGGCCGGATCAACGAGGGCGGGCGGATCGTCGTCGAGGCGTACCAGTCGCTCGAGGACCGGATCGTCAAGCGCGCGCTCCAGGCCGCGTCCTCCTCCACCGCCCCGGCCGGCCTCCCGATGGAGCTGCCGGAGCACCGACCCGAGTTCCGACTCGTCATCCGCGGAGCCGAGCTCGCCTCCGACGACGAGAAGGCCCGCAACCCCCGAGCGACACCCGTGCGTCTGCGCGCGGCCGAGAGGATCAGGAGCACCGCATGAGCGCCACCGCCGTCATCGACCCCGCCGTCATCGACACCGCCCGCCGAGCACGCCCCGAGGAGGAGGCGCCCCGCCCCCGCATCGAGGCCGTCCCGGCCGGTCAGGCGCAGTCGCGCCCGAAGCTCGTCTACGGGATCGTCGCCGTCGCCGGCCTTTTCGCGATCATCGTCGTCCAGCTCCTGGTGAGCGTCGGCCTCTCGCAGGGGGCCTACCAGATCTCGGCACTGCAGACCGAGCAGAAGTCGCTCACCCGCAGCAACGCGGAGAAGCAGGACGCCGTCGACACGCTGAGCTCGCCGCAGAACCTCGCCACCGCCGCACAGGGCCTGGGCATGGTCGCCAACACCGCGCCGGTCTACCTCCGCCTCTCGGACGGCGCCGTGCTGGGCGACCCCTCCTCCGCCGCGTCGAGCGAAGTCGCGGGCACCGCCTCCGCGCCGCTCGTGCCCAACGCCCTCGTCCCGGCTCTCCAGCCCGGCGCGAGCGCGTCCTCCCCGGCTGTCGACGGTGCGGCCGTACCGTTGCAGGGCGAGCTGCCCGCGCCCATCACGCACTGACGCACGGCGTCGCGGTCCGCCTCCGTGCGGGCACCCGCCCCGCGGGGCGCACGACGACCATCCGGACCCGACGAACGGCGGCCCGCCCGCCCGGAGCAAGAAGGACACCGCCGCAGTGAGACACCACCGCTCGAGCAGACGCCGCACGGCCGTCACGTTCGTCATCATCGTCGCCGTCGTCGGACTCTTCATCGGCAAGCTGGTGGACATCCAGATCGTGCGGGCGAACGAGCTCACCGATGCGGCCGCCCAGAACCAGTCGAACAGCGTCGTCACCTACGGTCAGCGCGGCCCCATCGTGGACCGCTCCGGGACGGTGCTCGCGGACACCACCACGCGCTACCGGCTGACCACCTCGCCGAAGAACGTGGCCGAGTTCCCGCGCGAGCTGGGCGAGGACCAGAAGGTCATGGTCAGCGTGCAGCAGGCCGCCTCCGAGATCGGCGCGATCACCGGGCAGTCGGTCGAGCAGATCACCGGAGCGGTGGACGCCGCGCTCGCGAAGGACGCCAAGGCCAACTACCTGATCCTCTCGGAGGGGCTCGACCTCGAGGCCTACCAGAAGCTCGTCGCGCTCGACATCCCGTGGACCTACTTCGAGACCCAGCAGGGACGCAGCTACCCCAACGGCGCGGTGGCCGGCAACCTCGTCGGCTACGTCGGGGCGGACGGAGCGGCCCAGGAGGGCATGGAGTACGCGGAGAACACCTGCCTCGCGGGGCAGAACGGGTCCGAGAGCTACGAGCGCAGCGCCGACTACGTCCGGATCCCGGGCAGCACCGTCTCGGAGACCCCGGCCGTCGACGGCGGGACGCTGAAGCTCACCATCGACTCCGACCTCCAGTACTACTCCCAGCAGGTCCTCTCGCAGCGCGTCGCCGAGGTCGGCGGCAGCTACGGGATCGTCGTGGTGCAGGAGGTCAAGACCGGCAAGCTGCTCGCCGTGGCCGAGACGCCGACCGTCGACCCCAACAACGTCGAGGCGAGCGCCTCCGCCGACCGCAGCTCGCGCGCGTTCCGCGCGCCGTTCGAGCCGGGCTCGACCTTCAAGCCGATGACGGCCGCGATGCTGATCGACCAGGGCCAGGCGGGCCCGACGACCCAGGTCGTCGTCCCGGACTCCTTCGAGAAGGACGGCGCCTCGTTCAGCGACGACTTCGCGCACACCCCGACGAACTACACGCTGACCGGCATCCTCAAGGACTCGTCGAACGTCGGCATCTCGATGCTCGGCTCCCGCCTGTCGGCCCAGACCCGCTACGACTACCTGCAGAAGTTCGGTCTCGGCACGCCCACTACGAGCGGCTTCCCCGGCGAGGAGGGCGGCCTGCTCGCCGACTACCAGGACTGGGACAACCAGACGAACTACACGACGATGTTCGGCCAGGGCGTCTCGGCGACCGCGGTGCAGGTCGCGAGCATCTACCAGACGCTCGGCAACGGCGGAGTGCGGCTCCCGTCGCAGCTGATCGACGGCTGCACCACGGCCGACGGCTCCGTCGTGGACGTCCCCGATGCGACGGGCACCCAGGTGGTGTCGAGCTCGGCCGCGAAGCAGGTCGTCGACATGCTGCAGACGCACTACAACGAGGGCTGGCTGGCGAACGACATCCACGTCGACGGCTACAACATCGCCACCAAGACCGGTACCGCGCAGCAGCCCGACGGCAAGGGCGGCTACTCGAAGAGCTACACCGTCTCGCTCGCCGGGCTCGCGCCGGCGGAGGACCCGGAGTACGTCGTGACGGTCACCATCGCCGATCCGGTTAAGATGAACACGTCCCAGGCGACGGCTCCCGTCTTCCAGCAGGTCATGACCCAGGTGCTCAAGACCAACCGGGTGGAGCCGTCCACGGTGCCGCCCGTCGAGTACCCGACGACGTGGTGAGCCCCGCCGGGACCACGATCCACGCACCAGAACGAGAGAAAGAGCGGGCAGTGCACGACCCTCGCCCGCAGTCCTCCCTCCGCCCCGAGCACCCCGTGCCGCGGAGCCTCTCGCAGCTCGTGGCCGAGTTCTCCCTCGGCCCGGTCCGCGGCCTCGAGGGCGTCGAGGTGAGCGGAGTCACGCTGGACTCGAACCAGGTCGAGTCCGGGGACCTCTACGTCGGTGTCGCAGGACGCCGTGCCCATGGCGCGGCCTTCGCGTCGGCCGCCGCGGCGTCCGGAGCCGTCGCCGTGCTGACCGACCCGGCCGGAGCGGAGCTCGCCGCCGACAGCGGCCTGCCCGTGCTGGTGACCCCCGACCCGCGGGCCGCCCTCGGCGACGTCGCCGCGTGGATCCACCGCACCCGCGAGGACGTCCCGACGCTCTTCGGCGTGACGGGGACCAACGGCAAGACGAGCGTCGTCTACATCCTCGACGCGCTGCTGCGCCGGCTCGGAGTCGTCTCCGGCCTCAGCTCCACCGCCGAGCGCCGGATCGGCGACGTCGCCGTGGTCAGCTCGCTGACCACTCCCGAGGCGAGCGAGCTGCACGGCCTGCTCGCGCGGATGCGCGAGTCCGCCGTCCGCGCGGTCTCCATCGAGGTGTCGGCGCAGGCGCTCACGCGGCACCGGATCGACGGCCTCGTCTTCGACGTCGTCGGCTTCACGAACCTCAGCCACGACCACCTCGACGACTACTCCGATCTGCGCGAGTACTTCGAGGCCAAGGCCGACCTCTTCGAGCCGGAGCGCGCACGCCGCGGCGTCGTCACGGTCGACAGCGCCTGGGGGCGCGAGCTCGCCGAGCGCAGCCGCATCCCCGTCGCGACGCTCGCCGGCTCTCCGGTCGTCGGAGTCGCCCCGACGACGCCCGCCGACTGGTCGATGACGGTGCTGGACGCGACGCCCGACAGCACCACCTTCCGCCTGGAGGGGCCCGAGAACCGCTCCGTCGTCGTCACCGTCTCGCTGATCGGCTGGTACATGGCGTCCAACGCCGCGCTGGCGATCGTGATGCTGGTGGAGTCGGGCTTCGACCTGGACGCCGTCGCGCACGCGCTCGAGGACAGTCGTCTCGACGTCTACATCCCGGGCCGCGCGGAGCTCGTCTCGGGGGAGCGCGGACCGCGCGTCTACGTCGACTACGGCCACACCCCCGACGCGTTCCAGAACGCGCTCGAGGCGCTGCGGACCATCACGCCCGGCCGCCTGTTCATGGTGTTCGGGGCGGACGGGGACCGCGACACGACCAAGCGGAGCGACATGGGCGCCATCGCCGCCCGCCTCGCCGACGTCGTGGTCGTCACCGACTTCCACCCGCGCTGGGAGGATCCGGCCGCCATCCGCGCCGCGCTCCTCCAGGGCGCCCGGGCCGCCGTGCCCGACCGGGAGATCCACGAGATCGCCGACCCGCGCGCCGCCGTGCGCGCCGCCGTCGCCCTCGCGCGCGAAGGGGACTCGATCCTCTACGCCGGGCCCGGCCACGAGGACCACCAGGAGATCGCAGGAGTGCACATGCCGTATTCGGCCAGAGACGACGTCCGTCACGCGCTGCGCGAGGCGGGCTGGCTGTAGATGATCGCCCTCACCCTCACCGAGATCGCCGAGGCCGTCTCCGGACGCCTCCACCTGGCCGGCTCGTCCGCCACGGCCGCCACCGTGATCGACGGAGCGACCGAGACCGACTCCCGCGAGATCGCGCCCGGCGGGATCTTCGTCGCCAAGCGCGGCGAGCACACCGACGGCCACCTCTTCGCTCCCGCCGCTCTCGAGCGCGGTGCCGCGCTCCTCATCGTGGAGCGCCCGCTCGACCTCGACGTGCCGCAGGTCCTCGTCGACGACTCCGTCGAGGCGCTCGGAGCGCTGGCGACCGAGGTCGTCCGGCGCGTCCGCGCGAAGGGCGGGCTCACCGTCATCGGCGTCACCGGCTCGAACGGCAAGACGACGACCAAGAACCTCCTCCGCACCGTCCTCGAGCGGGTCGGAGAGACGGTCGCTCCGCGCGGATCCTTCAACAACGAGGTCGGCGCGCCGATCACGATGCTCCAGGTGTCCGAGTCGACGCGCTTCCTCGTCGCCGAGATGGGCGCGAGCGCGGTCGGCGAGATCCGCCGCCTCGTCCGGATGGCCAGGCCCGACGTCGGCGTCGTCCTCGCCGTGGGCCTCGCGCACGCCGGCGAGTTCGGCGGGATCGAGCGCACGCTCGAGGCCAAGACAGAGATGGTCGCCGACCTCACCGCCGACGACGTCGCCGTGCTGAACGCCGACGACGGCCGGGTCGCCTCGATGGCGGGCCGCACCGCCGCCCGGGTCCTCTGGTTCGGCCGCGGCGAGAGCGCGGACGTCCGCGCCGTCGATATCGACGCGACCGCCGACGGCACCCGCTTCGCCATCGAGGTCTCGGCGGGGGAGGGCCGCGAGGCCGCTCGCGCCGAGCTCCTGCTGCGCGTCCTCGGCGAGCACCACGTGATGAACGCCCTCGCGGCGACCGCCGCCGCGCTCTCTGTCGGAGTGGCGCTGCCCGCGATCGTCGAGGCTCTCGCGACCGTCACCCTCGCCGAGCGCGGCCGCATGGAGGTCCTGGGCGGCGAGGACGTCCGCATCATCAACGACGCGTACAACGCGAGTCCCGACTCCACCGCGGCCGCCCTGCGCACCCTCGCTCAGATCGCGAAGCCCGGGGGGCGCACCGTCGCCGTCCTGGGAGAGATGAGCGAGCTCGGCGAGTGGGCCGACGAGGAGCACGAGCGCGTGGGCTTGCTGGCCGTGCGCCTCAATATCTCCCAGATCGTGGTGGTGGGCCGAGGCGCCCGCCGGATCCACGTCGCGGCCGAGCGCGAGGGGTCGTGGAGCGGCGAGTCCGTCTTCGCGGAGACCTCCGACGAGGCGTTCGACCTCCTCGAGGACTACCTGCGACCCGGCGACACCGTGCTGGTCAAGTCGTCCAACTCCGCGGGGCTGCGCTTCCTCGCCGACCGTCTCGGGGAGCGTCACCGATGAGGGCACTCCTCCTGTCCGGCGCGTTCTCGGGAGCCTTCACGCTCCTGATGACGCCCCTGTTCATCCGCCTCTTCCACCGCCTGCAGTGGGGCCAGTTCATCCGCGAGGACGGACCGAAGTCGCACCACGTCAAGCACGGGACGGCGACGATGGGCGGCATCGTCATCATCATCGGCACCGTGGTCGGCTACTTCCTCGGGATGCTGTTCGGCAACCGGGCGATCGCGCCGTCGGCCCTGCTGGTGCTCTTCATGATGGTCGGGCTCGGACTCGTCGGCTTCGTCGACGACTTCCTGAAGACCCGCAACCAGCGCAGCCTCGGCCTCGGCGGCTGGGCGAAGATCGCCGGCCAGGTCATCGTCGCCGCGGCCTTCGCGGTGATCGCGATCATGGTCCGCGACTCCAACGGGCTCACCCCCGCGTCCACCTCGATCTCGTTCATCCGCGACCTGCCGTTCGACTTCGCCTCCCTCGGCTGGATCGGCATCGGCCTGTTCGTGCTGTGGATCTGCATCATCGTCACCAGCACGTCGAACGGCGTGAACGTCGCCGACGGGCTCGACGGACTCGCGACCGGGTCCTCGATCCTCGCGATCGGCTCCTACGTCATCATCGGGTTCTGGCAGTCGAACCAGTGGTGCTTCGACCAGCACCTCAACCCCGAGGTCGTCGACAAGTGCTACCAGGTGAGCGACCCGTTCGACCTGGCCATCATCGCGGCGGCCGTCTCCGGTGCCCTGGTGGGCTTCCTCTGGTGGAACACCTCGCCGGCGCAGATCTTCATGGGCGACACCGGCTCGCTCGGCCTCGGCGGCGCGCTCGCGGCCCTGGCGATCCTCACCCGCACCGAGCTGCTGGTCATCCTCATCGGCGGCCTGTTCGTCATCGTGACCGGCTCGGTCATCCTCCAGCGGATCTACTTCAAGCTGACCCGGGGCAAGCGCATCTTCCTGATGAGCCCGCTCCACCACCACTTCGAGCTCAAGGGCTGGGCCGAGATCACCGTCGTGGTCCGGTTCTGGATCATCGCCGGCATCTTCGTCGCCGCCGGAGTCGGGCTCTTCTACCTGGAATGGCTGTCGCTGGCATGACCGATCCCGCCCGTCCCGACTCCCTCCGCAGCTGGCACTCGGACTGGCGCGGCCTGCGCGTCGCCGTGCTGGGCCTGGGCGTCACCGGGTTCTCGGTGGCCGACACCCTGACCGAGCTCGGCTCCGAGGTGCTGGTCCTCGCCGACCGCGCCGACGAGGAGCGCGAGCGCCTGCTCGAGGTGATCGGCGCCCGCCTGCACCGGGCCGACCGCCTCGACTCCGCTCCGGAGGAGCTGCACGCGTTCGCACCGGAGCTGGTCGTGGTGTCGCCCGGCTTCCGGCCGACGCACCCGATCCTCGTGTGGGCGGCGGAGTCCGGGATCCCCGTGTGGGGCGACGTCGAGCTCGCCTGGCGCGTCCGCGACAAGGTCGTGCGCGCCGACGGCACTCCGGCGGAATGGGTGGCCGTCACCGGCACCAACGGGAAGACCACGACCGTCCAGCTCACGGCGACGATGCTCGTGGCCGGCGGCCTCCGCGCCGCCCCCTGCGGCAACATCGGCGTGCCCGTGCTCGACGCGGTCCGCGACCCGCAGGGCTTCGACGTCCTCGTCGTGGAGCTCTCGAGCTACCAGCTGCACTACCTGGGCGCGATCGAGCCGATCGCGAGCGCGTGCCTCAACATCGCCGACGACCACCTCGACTGGCACGGTTCGTTCGACGCCTACCGCGCGGCCAAGGGCAAGGTCTACGCCGGCACCCGCGTCGCCTGCGTGTACAACCGCGCCGACGCGGCGACCGAGCAGATGGTGCTCGACGCCGAGGTGGTGGAGGGCGCCCGGGCGATCGGGTTCGGCCTCGGCGTGCCCGGCCCGAGCGACTTCGGGATCGTCGACGGCATCCTCTGCGACCGCGCCTTCCTCGAGGACCGCCGCACCAGTGCCCTCGAGATCACCACCGTGGACGAGCTCGCCGCACGGAACCTCGCCGCTCCGCACATCGTCCAGAACGTGCTCGCCGCGGCAGCGCTCTCCCGAGCGTGCGGGATCGAGGTCACGGCCGTCCGCACCGCGCTGGCGTCCTTCGAGCTCGACGCCCACCGCATCCAGGTCGTCGCCGAGCACGACGGGGTGACCTGGGTGAACGACTCCAAGGCCACGAACCCGCACGCCGCCGACGCCTCGCTGCGCGCGTACCCGTCGGTCGTCTGGGTCGTCGGCGGCCTGCTCAAGGGCGTCGACGTGGACGCCCTCGTGGCCGCGCACGTCGGCCGCCTGCGGGGCGCCGTGGTGATCGGCGCCGACCGCTCGGCGCTGCTCGCGGCATTCCGACGACACGCGCCCGCCCTCCCCGTGAGCGAGGCGGTGCCGGACGACACTGGTGCGGTGATGCAGGCGGCCGTCGAGGCGGCCGCGACGCTCGCCCGCTCGGGGGACGTCGTCCTGCTCGCACCCGCCGCGGCCTCGATGGACCAGTTCCTCGACTACGCGGCTCGGGGCCGCTCCTTCGCGGCCGCCGTGGCGACACACCTGGGAGGGGGAGCCGATGACCGCTCCGACGACGAGCCGCCCCGCGGGCCGCTCGCGCACTGAGCCGCGCGGGAAGGACCGGAGCGGGGCGCGCTCCGCGCGGATCGTCCTCTCGAAGGTCTTCGCCTCCCACTCGCCGAACTTCTACCTCCTCTTCGGAACCACGCTCTTCCTGGTGCTGTTCGGACTGACGATGGTGCTCTCCTCCTCGTCGGTCACCTCCTACGTGTCGAGCGACGACTCCTTCGGGGGCTTCCTGCGCCAGGGCGGGTTCGCCCTCCTCGGGATCCCGATGATGCTGGTGGTCTCGCGGCTGCCCCTCGGCGTGTGGAAGCGCGTGACGCCGATCCTGCTCATCGCCGGCTGCGTCCTCCAGTGCCTCGTGCTCTTCACACCGCTCGGCGACTCCGTCGGCGGGAACCGCAACTGGATCCGCCTCGGCGCCTTCAGCATGCAGCCCTCCGAGATCATCAAGCTCGCGCTCGCCCTCTGGCTGGGGCTCCTGCTCGCCCGCCGCTACCGGTCGCCGAAGGACTGGAAGGACGCGCTCATCCCCGTCCTGATCGTCGGCGGCGCGGCGATCGGACTGGTCCTCATCGGAGGCGACCTGGGCACGGTCGTGATCATGGCGGGCATCGTCCTCGCCGCGCTCTTCTACGCGAACGTCCAGATGAAGGTCCTCGTGCCGATCGTGGTGGTCGGTGCGATCGGAGCGGTGCTGTTCGCCGTCTCCAGCGACAACCGCCTCACCCGGATCATGTCCTTCCTCGGCGACTGCTCCAACGTCGAGGAGTACCAGAACTCGTGCTGGCAGCCGGTGCACGGCACCTGGGCGATGGCCTCCGGCGGGATCTTCGGCGTGGGCCTCGGCAACTCCAAGGCCAAGTGGTCCTGGCTGCCCGCCGCGGACAACGACTACATCTTCGCCATCATCGGCGAGGAGCTCGGGCTGATCGGAGCGATCGTCGTCCTGGCGCTGTTCGTGGTCCTCGCGGTCGCCTTCTTCCGCGTCATCCACGCGTCCTCCGATCCGTTCGTGCGGATCAGCACCGGCGCGATCATGGTCTGGCTGATCGGCCAGGCGTTCGTCAACATCGGCGTGGTCCTGGGGGTGCTCCCGGTGCTGGGAGTCCCGCTGCCGCTGATCTCCTCCGGAGGCACCGCCCTGCTCAGCTCGCTCCTCGCCATCGGCGTCGTCCTCTCCTTCGCCCGCACCCAGACCGCGCCCCTGCCCGGCGCGGGCGTGCTGCGCCGCAGGAAGGCGGCGGCGGAGTGACCCGCTACCTCCTCGCCGGCGGCGGCACCGCCGGCCACGTCAATCCGCTGCTCGCGACGGCCGATGAGATCCGCAGGCGGAACCCGGACGACGAGGTGCTCGTGCTCGGCACCGCCGAGGGGCTCGAGGCCCGCCTCGTCCCCCTCCGCGGCTACGAGCTCTCGGTGATCCCGCGGCTGCCGTTCCCGCGCCGTCCGAACGCGGCGGCGCTGCGGTTCCCCGGAGCCTTCCGTGCGACCATCGCCGGCATCGTCCGGACGATCCGCGACCGGCGGATCGACGCGGTGGTCGGCTTCGGCGGGTACGCGGCAGCACCCGCCTACCTGGCGGCGCGCCGCGCCGGCGTCCCCTTCACCGTCCACGAGGCCAACGCGCGCCCCGGGCTCGCCAACCGTCTCGGCGCGCGCGCGACCCGCTCGGTCGGCGTGGCCTTCGAGGGCACGCCCCTGCCGCACGCGCGGGTCGTCGGCATGCCGCTGCGCCGCGAGATCGCCGAGCTCGACCGGGCCGCGCGCCGCGACGAGGCGATGGCGGCGCTGGGCCTCGACCCGTCCCGGCAGACACTCCTGGTGACCGGCGGCTCCCTCGGCGCTCGACGGATCAACGCGACGGTGCACGCCGCCGCCCGGGATCTCGTCGCCACCGGCTTCCAGGTCCTCCACATCACGGGCGACCGCGCCGAGATCACGGACCCGGGGGTGGCCGGCTACCACCTCCTCGCCTACTGCGACCGGATGGACCTCGCGCTGTCCGCCGCGGACGTGGCCGTCTCCCGCGCGGGGGCAGCGACGGTCAGCGAGCTGACAGCCCTCGGCCTGCCCGCGGTCTACGTCCCGTACCCGGTCGGCAACGGCGAGCAGCGCTACAACGCGCGCGGCGTCGTCGACGCCGGGGGAGCGGTCCTCGTCGAGGACGCCGCCTTCCTCCCCGGCTGGGTCCAGCGGGAGCTCGTACCGCTCCTGGGCGACACCGCCCGTCGCGACGAGATGGCGCGCCGGGCCGCCCGCGTGGGAGTCCGCGACGGCTCCGGGCGGCTCGTCGACCTGATCGAGTCGACCCTCTCCGAGCCGCGCTGAGCCCGCTCCGCGCGGCTCGGGAGAGCACTCCCGCCCACCGTCTACACTGATCCGGCGCACCGCGGGAGACCCCTCCCGCCCGCCGCGACCCACCCGAAAGCGAGAGCCCCGTGATCAAGCCCGACCTCGGCATCACCGTCCCCGACGAGCTCGGCTCGGTCCACTTCATCGGCATCGGCGGCTCCGGGATGAGCGGGATCGCCCGGCTGTTCCACCACGCCGGGCACCGGGTCACCGGGTCCGACGTCCGCGAGTCCCACCCCATCGAGCAGCTGCGGGAGCTCGGCGTCCCGGTCGCCATCGGCCACGACGCGGCGAACCTCGGGGACGCCGAGGCGGTCGTCGTCACCTCCGCCCTGTGGCCCGACAATCCGGAGTACCTGCTCGCGAAGGAGCGCGGCCTGCCCGTGCTGCACCGCTCGCAGGCCCTCGCCTGGCTGGTGCGCGGCAAGCGCCTGGTCGCGGTCGCCGGAGCGCACGGCAAGACCACGTCGACCGGGATGATCGTCACCGGCCTCCTCGGCGTCGACGCCGACCCCAGCTTCGTCAACGGCGGCATCATCGAGAGCCTCGGCACCTCCTCCGCCGCCGGCTCCGGCGAGGTCTTCGTCGTCGAGGCCGACGAGTCGGACGGCAGCTTCCTCCTGTACGACACCGCGGTCGCCCTCATCACGAACGTCGACCCGGACCACCTCGACCACTACGGATCGCTGGAGGCGTTCGAGGAGGCCTTCGTCACCTTCGCCTCGTCCGCGAGCGAGCTCGTCGTCATCTCCTCCGACGACCCCGGCGCCGTCCGCGTCGCCGAGCGGCTGGACGGCGGACGGGTGCTGACCTTCGGCGAGGCCGAGGGGGCGGACGTCCGCGTCGTCGACCTCGACCTCGTCGGCCCCGTCGGCTTCTCGGTCGAGTACGAGGGCAGGCGCTACTCGGCCCGCCTCCGCATCCCCGGCCGGCACAACGCGATCAACGCGGCCGGCGCGTTCGCAGTGCTGGTGGGCCTGGGCTTCGATCCGGCCGTCTCGCTCGAGGCCGTGTCGGCGTTCGGAGGCACGGAGCGCCGCTTCGAGCTGCACGGAGCGGTCCGCGGAGTCAGCGTCTACGACGACTACGCCCACCACCCCACCGAGGTGGCCGCCGCCCTCTCCGCCGCGCGCACCGTGGTCGGCGAGGGCCGCATCATCGCCGTGCACCAGCCGCACCTCTACAGCCGCACCCGCCTCTTCGCCCGCGAGTTCGCCGAGACGCTCGAGCGCTACGCCGACGAGACGATCGTCCTCGACGTCTACGGGGCGCGCGAGGATCCGGAGCCCGGAGTGACCGGAGCGCTGGTCAGCGAGAAGTTCGCCGACCCGTCGCACGTCTCGTTCGTCCCGGACTGGGCGGAGGCGGCCCGCCTCACGGCCGGCATCGCGCGCGAGGGCGACTTCGTCATCACCCTCGGCTGCGGCGACGTCTACCGGATCATCCCGCAGGTGCTCGAGTCGCTCGGCGCGAGCGAGGCCGCGCCGGTCGCACGATGACCGCGGTCCTCGCGCCCGAAGCGGGGGAGCGGCCGTGAAGCGGCCCGACGGCGGACGCCCTCCGGCGCCCGGTCGGAGCGTCACCGCGCGCGGCGGCGAGCCGGAGCCGGACACCGAGCCGATCCGGATCGTCACCGCGATCCGCGTGGACCCGGAGTCGGCCGAGCGCACTCCGTGGCGCGCGGGCGCGGTCCGCCGCACCCTCTCGGGCCTGCGCCTGCCCGGAGCCGAGAACCGGGCCGTCTCCCGGGCCGCTCGCGAGCGGAGGCGCTACGAGCGGGGGGAGGTCCGCCGCTTCACGAAGCGCGCGCGTCGGCGCCGCCTGATCGCCCTGGTCGTGGCCGGGTCGCTCGTCGCCCTCGCCCTGATCGTCGGGGTCGCGGCCTTCTCGCCGCTCATGGCCGTGCGCACGATCGAGATCTCGGGCACCCAGCGCGTCGACGCCGCCGCCCTGCAGAGCGAGCTCGACGACCAGCTCGGCGTCCCGCTCACCCTGGTGGACCGGGACGAGGTCGGCCGCGTGCTGGGCGCGTCCCCGCTCATCCAGAGCTACTCGGTGCAGACCCGGCCGCCGAGCACCCTCGTGGTGTCGATCGTCGAGCGCAAGCCCCTCGGCGTGATCGCGGCGGGGGGCCGCTTCGAGCTCGTGGACGCGGCCGGAGTCGTCATCGAGACGGCGGACTCGGCGCAGCCCGGCTACCCGGTCCTCACCACCGCGTCCGGCGACGCCTCGGGAGCCGGCTTCCGCGCGACCGCACGGGTGCTGCGCTCCCTGCCCGCGTCGCTCGCTCCGCAGGTGACGGCCGCCACGGCCACGACCGGCGACGACGTCTCGCTCACCCTGCAGAACGGCACGGAAGTCGTCTGGGGCGGGTCGGACGAGTCGGCGCTCAAAGCCGTCGTGCTCGAGAAGCTGATGGCCGCGACCGACCCCGCCGTCGTCGGCACCTACGACGTGTCCTCGCCCCAGGCCGCCGTCGTGGCGCCCCGGCCCTGACCGGCGGCGGATCCGCGTGTTCTTTCGAGCGTTGCGGGCGTGTCTGCTGGGAGCGCGACCGGACTCCGCCTACCGTCGGAGCCGAACCCCAAATGCATACTCAGCATAACTTTAAGCCTCAACTACAGGTTTAAGGTTCAGCCCGGAGGCCGGAGACGTGACTTCAAACCAGAACTACCTCGCCGTGATCAAGGTCGTCGGCATCGGCGGTGGCGGCGTCAACGCCGTCAACCGCATGATCGAGCTCGGCCTGCGCGGTGTCGAATTCATCGCGATCAACACGGACGCCCAGGCGCTCCTGCTCAGCGACGCCGACGTCAAGCTCGACGTGGGCCGCGAGCTGACCCGCGGACTCGGCGCCGGCGCCGACCCTGAGGTCGGCCGCCGCGCCGCCGAGGACCACGCCGAGGAGATCGAGGAGGTCCTAGCGGGGGCCGACATGGTCTTCGTCACCGCGGGCGAGGGCGGCGGCACCGGCACCGGCGGCGCGCCCGTCGTCGCGCGGATCGCCAAGTCGATCGGCGCCCTCACCATCGGCGTCGTGACCAAGCCCTTCGGGTTCGAGGGACGCCGTCGGCAGACGCAGGCCGAGGCCGGCGTCGCGACGCTGAAGAACGAGGTCGACACGCTCATCGTCGTCCCGAACGACCGCCTGCTCGAGATCAGCGACCGCGGCATCTCGATGCTCGAGGCCTTCGCGACCGCCGACCAGGTGCTCCTCGCCGGCGTCCAGGGCATCACCGACCTGATCACCACGCCCGGCCTGATCAACCTCGACTTCGCCGACGTGAAGTCGGTCATGCAGGGCGCGGGCTCGGCGCTGATGGGCATCGGCTCGTCGCGCGGCGCCGATCGCGCGATCAAGGCGGCCGAGCTGGCCGTCGCCTCACCGCTGCTCGAGGCCAGCATCGACGGCGCGCACGGCGTGCTCCTCTCGATCCAGGGCGGCTCGAACCTCGGCATCTTCGAGATCAACGACGCGGCGCGCCTCGTCCAGGAGGCGGTGCACGCCGAGGCGAACATCATCTTCGGTGCCGTGATCGACGACACGCTCGGCGACGAGGTGCGCGTCACCGTCATCGCCGCGGGGTTCGACGGCGGAGAGCCGGGCGGAACCGCTCAGGCCGCGATCGCTCAGCCGCGCCAGCAGCAGAGCTCGGCGAGCGAGTCGGCCGCCGAGGCCGTCCCGGCTCCCGCCGCCGCCCCTGCGGCCGGCTCGATCTGGTCGAGCACCCCCGTCGCCGCCCCGGCCCCTGTCGCCGACCCGTCCTTCGACGACGACGACAGCGACCTGGACATCCCCGACTTCCTCAAGTAGTCGTGCCGGATCCGGAGCTGGCCGCGCGCTGGGCCGAGGTCTCCGAGCGGGTCGCCGACGCGACCCGCTCGGCCGGTCGCGAGGCGTCCTCGGTCACGACCATCGTGGTGACCAAGTTCCACCCCGTGTCGCTGCTCCGCGACCTCCGCGCGCTGGGCGTCGTCGACTTCGGCGAGAACCGGCACCAGGAGGCGCAGGAGAAGTCGGCCGAGCTGGCGGGGACCGCTGCGCGCTGGCACTTCATCGGGCAGCTCCAGAGCAAGAAGGCGCGCCAGGTGCGCCGCTACGCCGACGCGGTCCACTCCGTCGACCGGCTCGCGCTCGTCCCGCTACTCGAGGCGGGGGAGGAGCCGCTCGACGTGTTCCTGCAGGTCAACCTCACCGAGGATCCCGACCGCGGGGGAGCGTCGCCCGCCGACGTCGAGCCCCTCGCCGAGGCTCTCGCCGGGGCGCCCGGCCTCACGCTGCGCGGCGTGATGGCGGTCGCCCCGCTGGACGAGGAGCCCCGTCCGGCGTTCGCCCGGCTCCGGTCCATCTCCGACCGCGTGCGCGCCGTCGAGCCCTCCGCCACGGCGATCTCGGCGGGCATGTCGAACGACTTCGCCGAGGCGATCGCGGAGGGTGCGACACACCTGCGAATCGGATCGGCAATCACCGGAGAACGCCCCGCCCGCACCTAACCTCGTGGTGACCCACCTGTGGGAGCACACACGACACGGAGGACACCCCATGGCCAACCCGCTGAAGAAGACGATGGTCTACCTCGGACTCGCCGACGAAGAGGTCGAGTACGAGCGCGCAGAGCCCGTCGAGGCGGCCCCGGCGACGGCCCACCGCGCACCGGTCTCCCCGGTGCAGCCCGTCCCTCCCGTCGAGCCGGTGCAGCAGCCCCGCGCGACGGTCACCCCGCTCCGCAAGCCCACCCCCCAGACCCCGAAGGCGACGGCACCCGCCGAGATGAACGAGATCCTCACCGTCCACCCGAAGCAGTACCGCGACGCGCAGGTCATCGCGGAGAACTTCCGCGACGGCATCCCCGTGATCATCAACCTCTCGCAGATGAGCGATGCGGACGCCCGCCGCCTCATCGACTTCGCGAGCGGACTCTCGCAGGGCCTCTACGGCCGCATCGAGCGCGTGACGAGCAAGGTCTTCCTGCTCTCGCCGTCGCACATCACCGTCGCCGGCGACTCCGCCTCCGCCGAGAGCGACGCCGACGCGTCGTTCTTCGCGAAGTCCTGATCCCGGGGAGCCCTGGCCCCCGGTGACCTCCGTCGTCTCGCTCCTCGGGAGCGTCCTGTACTTCGTGCTGCTGCTCTACTTCTTCGCGATGTGGGCGCGGTTCGTGCTCGACCTCGTCCGCGTGATCCGACGCGACTGGCGCCCCCGCGGTGCCGGCCTCGTCGCCGCTGAGGGCGTCTACACCGTCACGGACCCGCCGATCGGCTTCTTCCGACGCCTGATCAAGCCGGTCTCGATCGGTCCGATCGCCCTCGATTTCGGCTGGAGCCTCACCATGCTCTGCGTCATCGTGGGCATGTACATCGCCACGTGGCTCCAGCGCGCCTGACCGTCCCTGTATCGTTGGCACGTCCGGACGTTCCCCGCGGTGTCAGCACTGCGCCGTGCGCCTGAAGTTGCTAGCTTTAGTCGCGCGTTGTTAAACGTGTACCTACTTGAAATCGAAGGTGGAAAGCCATGGCGCTCACTCCCGAAGACGTTGTCAACAAGCGGTTCCAGCCGACCAAGTTCCGTGAGGGATACGACCAGGACGAGGTCGACGACTTCCTCGACGAGGTCGTCGTGGAGCTCCGCCGCCTGAACCAGGAGAACGAGGAGCTTCGTCAGCGCCTCTCCTCCGGCGACAGCCGCCCCTCGGACGCCCGAGTCTCCGACGCCCCGCGCGAGAGCACTCCTGCTCCCGCCCCGGTGGTCGACGAGGCACCCGAGCCGGAGCCGCAGCCCGAGCCCGAGCCCACCCCGGCTCCCGCACCGGTCGTCGCTCCCGTCAGCTCCTCGCAGTCGGCCCCGGTCGACGAGGCCGAGAGCTCCAGCGGACTCCTGCAGCTCGCCCGCCGCCTCCACGAGGAGCACGTGCGCGAGGGTGCCGAGAAGCGCGACGCGCTCGTCGCCGAGGGTCGTGCCACGGCCGCCCGCATCGTCGCCGAGGCCGAGGCCAAGCAGCGCCAGCAGGTCGCGAAGCTCGAGGAGGAGCGCGCGACGGTCGAGCACCGCATCGACGAGCTCCGCACCTTCGAGCGCGAGTACCGCCAGAAGCTGAAGAGCTACATCGAGGGCCAGCTCCGCGACCTCGACACCCAGCCGGCGTCGACGGAGTCCTCGCTGTCGGGCTTTGGGGCGTAGTCCCGCCGCAGCGGACGTCAGGCCGAGGGTGCTCGTCACCCTCGGCCTCGTCGCGCTCGCGGTCTTCGCGATCGATCAGACCGCGAAGTTCCTGGTCACGACGAACCTGACCCTGGGCGAGGACGTCCACGTCCTCGGCGACGTCCTGATCCTGCACTACGTGAAGAACCCGGGCGCCGCCTTCTCCCTCGCGAGCGGGTCGACCTGGATCTTCTCGATCATCGCGGCGTGCGTCGTCGTCGCCGTGATCTGGTTCTCGCGCCGGATCCGCTCCACCGCGTGGGGCGTCTTCTTCGGCCTGCTGCTCGGCGGCACCCTCGGCAACCTCTTCGACCGGCTGTTCCGAGAGCCCTCCTTCGGGCTCGGACACGTCGTCGACTTCCTCTTCACGCCGTGGCTGCTCCCGGCGATCTACAACGTCGCCGACATCGCGATCTGCACGGCGATGGCGCTGTTCGTCCTCCTGAGCGTGCGGGGCGTCGGCCTCGACGGCACCCGCGAGCGCGCGGGACGCGACGAGCAGGTCGCGTCCGAGGACGGCGCTCCCGCCGCCCCCGGAGCGGGCGCCCCCGCAGCGGCCTCCTCCGTCGAGGAGGCGGCCCGCGACGCCGACCGCCCCGGCGGACGCTGATGGCGCAGTCCCGAGAGCTGCCGGTCCCGGACGGGCTCGACGGCCTCCGCGTGGACGCGGCCGTCGCGAAGCTGCTCGGCTTCTCGCGCACCTTCGCGGCCGAGGTCGCCGAGGCGGGCGGAGTGAGCGCCGACGGACGGGTCCTCGACAAGAGCGACCGCGTGCACGCCGGCACCTGGCTGAGCGTCGAGTGGAGCCCGCGCGAGGAGCCGCGGATCGTGCCGATGGCGGTCCCCGGCCTCGGCATCGTGCACGACGACGACGACATCGTGGTGATCGACAAGCCCGTCGGAGTGGCCGCGCACCCCGCCGTGGGCTGGGAGGGACCGACGGTGCTCGGCGCCCTCGCCGCCGCGGGCTTCACCGTGACGACCTCCGGTGCGGCCGAGCGCGCGGGCATCGTGCACCGGCTCGACGCCGGCACGAGCGGCCTCATGGTCGTCGCGAAGTCCGAGCGCGCCTACACGCACCTCAAGCGCGCGTTCCACGACCGCACGGTCGAGAAGGTCTACCACGCGGTCGTGCAGGGCCACCCCGACCCGCTCGCCGGGACGATCGACGCCCCGCTCGGCCGCCACCCGTCCTCGGACTGGAAGTTCGCGGTCCGCGCCGACGGCAAGCCCTCGGTGACCCATTACGAGACGATCGAGGCCTTCCCGTTCGCCTCCCTCCTCGAGATCCACCTCGAGACCGGCCGCACCCACCAGATCCGCGTGCACATGGCCGCCCAGCGCCACCCGTGCGTCGGCGACGCGATGTACGGCGCCGATCCGACCCTCTCAAAGCGGCTCGGCCTCACCCGCCAGTGGCTCGACGCGGTCCGGCTCGGCTTCACCCACCCGGGCTCGGGGGAGTGGGTGCAGTTCGAGGCGTCCTACCCCGAGGACCTGGTGCACGCCCTCGAGGTGCTGCGCGCGGAGTGATCCGCGCTCTCCCGGCCGGACCCGCGTCCGGCGCGGTTAGACTTCTTCCCGCCGTGTCCACGGGCCCTCCCGGGTCGCCGGCCATCCCTCCCCTGCCCGCAGTCCGCCGGAGGCGCATCCTTGCCGAGTAACGATTCCTTCGTCCACCTCCACGTGCACAGCGAGTACTCGATGCTCGACGGTGCAGCGCGGGTGAAGCCGCTGATCGACGCGGCGGTCGAGGAGGGCATGCCGGCCATCGCCGTGACCGACCACGGGAACGTGTTCGGCGCCTTCGACTTCTGGCGCACCGCGACGGCGGCGGGGATCAAGCCGATCATCGGCACCGAGGCCTACCTCACCCCGGGGACGCACCGCTCCGACAAGACCCGCATCCGCTGGGGCGACGGCGGAGGGGACGACGTGTCCGGCTCCGGCGCGTACACCCACATGACGCTGCTCAGCTCGACCACGACGGGCATGCACAACCTCTTCCGCCTCTCCTCGCGCGCGTCGATCGAGGGCTACTACTTCAAGCCGCGCATGGACCGCGAGATCCTCTCGCAGTACTCCGAGGGCCTGATCGGCACCACGGGCTGCCCGAGCGGCGAGGTCCAGACGCGCCTGCGCCTCGGCCAGTACAAGGAGGCCCGCCAGGCGGCCGCCGACTACCGCGACATCTTCGGCAAGGAGAACTTCTTCGCCGAAATCATGGATCACGGCCTCGACATCGAGCGGCGGGTGATCGGCGACGTCATCCGGCTCGCGAAGGACCTCGACCTCCCGCTGGTCGCCACCAACGACCTGCACTACACGCACGCGCACGACGCGACCTCGCACGCGGCGCTGCTCTGCGTGCAGTCCGGGACCACCCTCGACGACCCCAAGCGCTTCAAGTTCGACGCGGACGAGTTCTACCTCAAGTCGCCGCGCGAGATGCGCCAGG
Source organism: Rathayibacter sp. AY1F8 (assembly GCF_002932165.1). Taxonomy (NCBI): domain Bacteria; kingdom Bacillati; phylum Actinomycetota; class Actinomycetes; order Micrococcales; family Microbacteriaceae; genus Rathayibacter; species Rathayibacter sp. AY1F8. Next base: position 3,292 of record NZ_PSVB01000011.1, on the reverse strand, counting down.
TCTTCCGCGACCACCCCGAGGCCTGCGACAACACGCTCCTCATCGCGGAGCGCTGCGACGTCCAGTTCGACACCTCGGCGAACTACATGCCCCGCTTCCCGGTGCCGGAGGGCGAGACGGAGGACACCTGGTTCGTGAAGGAGGTCGAGGCCGGACTGCGCGAGCGCTACCCGGACGGCATCTCCCAGGAGGTGCGCGACCGGGCGGACTACGAGACCCGCGTCATCCTGCAGATGGGCTTCCCCGGCTACTTCCTCGTCGTCGCCGACTTCATCAACTGGTCCAAGCGCAACGGAATCCGCGTCGGTCCCGGCCGCGGCTCCGGTGCCGGCTCGATGGCGGCCTACGCGATGAAGATCACCGACCTCGATCCGCTGCGCCACGGCCTGATCTTCGAGCGCTTCCTCAACCCCGACCGCGTGTCCATGCCCGACTTCGACGTCGACTTCGACGACCGTCGCCGCGGCGAGGTCATCCGCTACGTCACCGAGAAGTACGGCGACGAGCGCGTCGCGCAGATCGTCACCTACGGCACCATCAAGGCGAAGCAGGCTCTCAAGGACGCCTCGCGCGTCCTCGGCTTCCCGTTCGGGATGGGCGAGAAGCTGACGAAGGCCATGCCGCCCGCGATCATGGGCAAGGACATCCCGCTCAGCGGCATCAACGACCCCGCCCACGCGCGCTACAAGGAAGCGCTCGACGTGCGCAACGTCATCGCCGAGGATCCGCAGGCCAAGCTGGTCTTCGACACCGCGCTCGGGCTCGAGAACCTCAAGCGCCAGTGGGGCGTGCACGCGGCCGGCGTCATCATGTCCAGCGATCCGCTGCTGGACATCATCCCGATCATGAAGCGGGAGCAGGACGGCCAGATCGTCACGCAGTTCGACTACCCCGCGTGCGAGTCGCTCGGGCTGATCAAGATGGACTTCCTGGGGCTGCGGAACCTCACGATCATCGACGACGCCCTCGACAACATCCGCGCCAACCGCGGACAGGACCTCGTGCTCGAGGACCTCGAGCTCGACGACCAGGCCGCCTACGACCTCCTCGCCCGCGGCGACACGCTCGGCGTGTTCCAGCTCGACGGCGGCCCGATGCGCGGCCTTCTCCGACTGATGAAGCCCGACAACTTCGAGGACATCTCCGCAGTCCTCGCGCTCTACCGGCCGGGCCCGATGGGCGCCGACTCCCACACCAACTACGCGCTGCGGAAGAACGGCGTGCAGGAGATCACCCCGATCCACCCGGAGCTCGAGGAGCCGCTCTCGGAGGTGCTCGGAGGGACCTACGGCCTGATCGTGTACCAGGAGCAGGTCATGTCGATCGCGCAGAAGCTAGCGGGCTTCACGCTCGCGCAGGCCGACCTGCTGCGGCGCGCGATGGGCAAGAAGAAGAAGTCCGAGCTGGACAAGCAGTTCGAGGGCTTCTCGGGCGGCATGATCGCCAACGGCTACTCGATGGAGGCCGTCAAGACCCTCTGGGACATCCTGCTGCCCTTCTCCGACTACGCCTTCAACAAGGCGCACTCGGCGGCGTACGGCGTCGTCTCCTACTGGACGGCGTACCTCAAGGCGCACTACCCCGCGGAGTACATGGCCGCGCTGCTCACCAGCGTCGGCGACTCCAAGGACAAGATGGCCGCCTACCTCAACGAGTGCCGGCGGATGGGGATCAAGGTGCTCCCGCCGGACGTCAACGAGTCGATCGGCTTCTTCACCGCAGTCGGCACCGACATCCGCTTCGGCCTCGGCGCCGTCCGCAACGTCGGCATGAACGTCGTCGAGGGCATCCGGGCCGCCCGCGAGGAGAAGGGGCGCTTCGAGACGTTCCACGACTTCCTCCGCAAGGTGCCGCTGCAGGTGACCAACAAGCGCACCATCGAGTCGCTCATCAAGGCCGGCGCCTTCGACTCGCTCGGCTCGACCCGCCGCGCCCTGGTCGAGGTGCACGAGGACGCCGTCGAGGCGGCGGTGGGGGAGAAGCGCAACGAGGCGAACGGCCAGGTCGGCTTCGACTTCGACAGCCTCTGGGACGAGCCGCAGGCCGCGATCCAGGTGCCCGAGCGGCCCGAATGGGCCAAGCGCGACAAGCTCGCCTTCGAGCGCGACATGCTCGGGCTCTACGTGTCCGACCATCCGCTCGCCGGACTCGAGACCGAGCTCGCCAAGCACTACAGCACCACGATCGCCGACCTGCTGATCTCGGAGACGATCGCCGACGGCGAGACCGTGGTCGTCGCGGGCCTCGTCACGAGCGTCCAGCACCGCATGGCCAAGGCCTCCGGCAACCAGTACGGGATGATCCAGGTCGAGGACTTCGGCGGCGAGATCACCTGCATGTTCATGGGGAAGGCGTACCAGGAGTTCGCCCCGGCGCTCACGAACGACTCCATCGTCGTCGTCAGAGGCCGCGTCAGCATGCGCGACGACGGGATGAATCTGCACGCGTTCAGCCTGTTCGCCCCCGAGATGAGCCAGGACGGCGACTCGGGACCGCTCACCGTCTCGATGCCCGAGTCGCGCGCGACCACCGACACGGTCTCGCAGCTCAGCGACGTGCTCATCCGCCACTCCGGCCAGACCGAGGTGCGCCTGAAGCTCATCAAGGGCGACACGGCCCGCGTGTTCGAGGTGCCGTTCCCCGTGCGCATCACCCCGGACCTCTTCGGCGAGCTGAAGAGCCTGCTGGGGCCGAACTGTCTGTATTGAATTCCGAGCCGGTCCCTGCCCGGCTCGGCGCGGTCGGCTGGGGAGGGTGGCCGGGTTCGTGAGAGCGTCGTGCGTCCGGCTACGACGATCCGCTGGCACGCGGATCGCCGGTTCGCCGGGCCTGTGGCGAGCCGGTCCCCGACTGGCTCGGCGCGGTCGGCTGGGGAGGGTGGCCGGGTCGGTGAGAGCGTCGTGCGTCCGGCTACGGCGATCCGCTGGCACGCGGATCGCCGGTTCGCGGTGCCTGTGGCGAGCCGGTCCCTGCCCGGCTCGGCGCGGTCGGCTGGGGAGGGTGGCCGGGTCGGTGAGAGCGTCGTGCGTCCGGCTACGACGATCCGCTGACACGCGGATCGCCGGTTCGCCTCGGAGGGTGCGGCGAGAGGGTGGCGGATCGGAGGGCGAGCCTGCGGCCGCCGGTGTCCTCCTGGTGGTCGAGTAGCCGCGCGGCGGCGTATCGAGACCGGGCGAGCGCCCGTAGATGCTGGTCGAGTAGCCGCGGAGCGGCGGATCGAGACCAGGGCGATGGAGGCGACTCCGGCGGCCTGCGCGGGCACGGCGTTCATGACGACGCTCGACGGGTAGAC
>NZ_PSVB01000010.1:0-116445 GCF_002932165.1 Rathayibacter sp. AY1F8 | reverse complement strand
GGGGGAACGCGTCATCGCAGGACTTTCTCGAGTGGCCGGCGGGGGCCGGAAGAGGGGGTACTCGATGCTCGCACGGCGGACGCACGAGTGGGACCGGAACGGGGGCCCTCCGTCTGGGGGACGCGCGGGAGCTGAGGTCCTCCGCGGGTCAGAGCGCCGGGAGAGGCCGCCTGAGAGCGTCCAGCCGCTTCCGCCAGGCGTCCAGGCGGCCCGGCTCCGCGGCGAGCGCCGGTCCGTCCGCCCAGGCGGTCGCCAGCCGCAGACCGTGCAGGGCGTTGGCCGTCCAGACCTCACGGCCCTCGAGCGACTCCGGCTCGGCCGGGGCCTCGATCACGTCCACGCTGAGCGCGCCGGCGAGCACCGAGACGGTGCGAGCCGTCACGCTGCGCACGCGGGTGCTCGTCGCCGGAGGGACGACCAGCGCGTCGCCCAGCCACCACAGGATCGCGCTGCTCGCTCCGTCGATGACGGCGCCCTCGGCGTCGAGCAGCACGGCCTCGTCCGCTCCCGCGGCGTGCGCGCGCGTCCGCAGGAGGGCGAGACGTGCGATGTCCGGCCCCTTCCAGGACGGTGTCCGGCGCGGATCCACGGGGCTCGTCCACAGCACCACGGAGCGGGTCGTCGGCGGGGCGGATCGCAGCCGGAGCCGCAGGGCGCCTCCCGAGAGCTCGACGCGGGGGAAGGAGCGGCCCTCGCGGGGCAGGGCGGCGATCGCGGCGTGGAGGAACGGCTCGACGTCCGGGTGCCCGCCCGCCGAGGCGACGGAGGCGGCGAACCGCTCGCGGTGCAGGTCGAGCCCGCGGACGCGTCCCTCGTCCACCAGCCAGGAGTCGGCCGCGTCCAGGGAGGTGCCGGGCGGCTCGGGAACGCTCGTCAGGGCCCGCCCGTCCCACTCCCGAACCTGCTCGCCGTCCACGACCGCCTACGCTAGCCCAGTGGTCTCGGAGGATCGGCACGTCCGCTCGATCGAGCTGCCCTGGGTCGATCCGGAGCTCGCGCACCACGCCCTGTTCGCCACGGCCGAGGCGTCGTTCTGGCTCGACTCGGGCCTCGGAGCGACGAGCGGCCGCTCCTACCTCGGCGCGTGCGCCCGCGGGGACGTGCTCCTCGTCGAGGCCGGCGGCGACGTGGCGGCGGCGCTCGCCGCGGTCGACGACGAGGCCCCGGCGGGCGACCGCGCGCTCGGCCGCTACGGCTGGATCTCCTACGAGGCGGGAGCAGCCTCCGTCTCCCTGCCCTCGGCGCCGACCGGCCCCGCGGATCCGCCGGCCCTCGCCCTGCTCCGGGGCGACCCCGTGCTCGAGTTCGACCACGGGGCCCGGACCGTCCGCCTGGTCGCCACGGGAGACGTGCAGGAGCTCACCGCGCGCCTGCTCGAGCTCGTCGGGGCGCCCGCCCCCGCGGACCCCGCGGATCCCGAGCCCGCCGGCGTCCCGGTCCGCCGCCACTCCGCCGCCGAGTACACGGCGCTGATCGGCCGCTGCCAGGAGGCCATCCGCGCGGGGGACGCCTACCAGCTCTGCCTCACCGACGAGATCGTCGTCCAGGGCCGGTTCGATCCGGTCGAGGCGTACCGTCGCCTCCGCCGCTCCAGCCCGAGCCATCACGGCGGGCTGATCCGCCTCGGCCCGCTCGCGCTCGTCAGCGCCTCGCCCGAGCGGTTCCTCACCGGCGGGGCCGATGGACGCGTCGCCACGCATCCCATCAAGGGCACGCGCCCCCGGGGCCGGGACGCCGACGAGGACCGCGCGCTCCGGGACGAGCTCGTGTCGAGCGTGAAGGAGCGGGCCGAGAACGTGATGATCGTGGACCTCGTCCGCAACGACCTCGCCCGGATCGCCGCCCCCGGCTCCGTCGTCGTCGACCGCCTGCTCGAGGTGGAGAGCTACCCGCACGTCCACCAGCTGGTCAGCGAGGTCTCGGCCCGCCGGGCGCCCGGCGTCGGGATCGCCGAGCTGATCGCAGCCCTCTTCCCGGCCGGCTCGATGACGGGAGCGCCCAAGCGCCGGGCCGTGGAGCTGCTGCGGGAGTGGGAGGGCGGTCCCCGCGGCGTCTACTCCGGCGCCTTCGGCCGCCTGGGCTCGGACGGTTCGCTGGACCTCGCGATGACGATCCGCACCCTCGTGCTCGACGGCGAGCGCGCCCGCCTGGGGACCGGCGGCGGCATCACCGCGCTCTCGGTGCCGGAGGAGGAGGTCGAGGAGACGCGGCTGAAGGCGCGGGCGCTCCTCGCGGTGCTGGGCGCCGCCGAGGAGTGAGCGGGCGCCGCGTTCGTCTGCCGTGCGCGCGGGGCCAGTAGGGTTGATGGTCGAACGCAGCCGCCCACGCGTGCGCGTTCTCCCCCTCCTTCAGAAGTGAGAAGCACCTGTGGCAGAAGACACCTCCCGGCAGACCGGCGCGAGCGACGAGGAGCGCTACGACTTCCGAGCGCTCCAGGAGAAGTGGCTCCCGATCTGGGAGGAGACGCGCCCGTTCGCGACGGACGACCCCGACGACAAGCGCCCCCGCAAGTACGTGCTCGACATGTTCCCGTACCCCTCGGGCGACCTGCACATGGGCCACGCCGAGGCGTACGCGCTCGGTGACGTGATCGCGCGCTACTGGCGCCAGCAGGGCTTCAACGTCCTCCACCCGATCGGCTGGGACAGCTTCGGCCTGCCCGCCGAGAACGCCGCGATCAAGCGCGGGCTGAACCCGGTCACCTGGACCTACGACAACATCGAGCAGCAGAAGCGCTCGATGAAGCGCTACGCCGCGTCCTTCGACTGGGACCGCGTGCTGCACACCTCCGACCCCGAGTACTACAAGTGGAACCAGTGGCTGTTCCTCAAGATGTACGAGAAGGGCCTCGCCTACCGCAAGGACAGCTGGGTCAACTGGGACCCGGTGGACCAGACGGTCCTGGCGAACGAGCAGGTCCTGGCGGACGGCACCTCCGAGCGCTCCGGCGCGGTAGTGGTCAAGAAGAAGCTCACGCAGTGGTACTTCAAGATCACCGACTACGCCGACCGGCTGCTCGACGACCTGAACCAGCTCGAGGGCTCCTGGCCGTCGAAGGTCATCGCCATGCAGCGCAACTGGATCGGCCGCTCCATCGGCGCCGACGTCGAGTTCGAGATCGAGGGCCGTGACGAACGCGTCACCGTCTTCACCACGCGCCCCGACACGCTCTACGGGGCGACCTTCATGGTCGTCGCGCCCGACTCCGATCTCGCCTCCGAGCTGGTCGAGGGCTCCGAGCCCGCGATCCGCGACGCGTTCCGCAGCTACCTCGAGACGGTGCAGAAGTCGAGCGAGATCGAGCGCCTGACCGCCGACCGCCCCAAGACCGGCGTGTTCCTCGGCCGCTACGCGGTGAACCCCGTGAACGGCGAGCGGCTGCCGATCTGGGCCGCCGACTACGTCCTCTCCGACTACGGCCACGGAGCCGTCATGGCCGTGCCCGCGCACGACCAGCGCGACCTCGACTTCGCCCGCGCCTTCGACCTGCCCGTGCGCGTGGTCGTCGACACCAACGCGTCCGTCACCGGGGCGATCCCGGTCATCCCGGAGGACCCGGAGGAGCTGGCCGCGCTCGAGAAGGAGTACTCGCTCGACCCCGCCACGACCGGCGAGGCGCTGACCGGCGACGGCCGCCTGATCAACTCCGGGCCGCTCGACGGGCTCTCCAAGCGCACCGCCATCGAGCGCGTCATCAGGATGCTCGAGGAGCGCGGCCGCGGCCGCTCGGCCAAGAACTACCGCTTGCGCGACTGGCTGATCTCGCGTCAGCGCTACTGGGGCACCCCCATCCCGATCATCCACGGAGCCGACGGCGAGCTCGTGCCGGTTCCCGAGGACCAGCTGCCCGTCGTCCTGCCCTCCACCGACGGTCTCGACCTGCAGCCGAAGGGCTCGTCGCCGCTCGGAGCGGCGGAGGACTGGGTGAACGTGCCGCACCCGGTGGACGGCTCGCCCGCCCGCCGCGACCCGGACACGATGGACACCTTCGTCGACTCCTCGTGGTACTTCCTCCGCTTCCTCTCGCCGAAGGACGACACGCAGGCCTTCGATCCGAAGCTCGCCGAGAAGTGGGCGCCCGTCGACCAGTACGTCGGGGGCGTGACGCACGCGATCCTGCACCTGCTGTACGCGCGCTTCATCACCAAGGTGCTGTTCGACCTGGGCTACGTGTCGTTCACGGAGCCGTTCACCGCGCTGCTGAACCAGGGCATGGTGCAGATGGACGGCGCGGCGATGTCCAAGTCGAAGGGCAACATCGTCCGGCTCTCGGACCAGCTGGACGAGTTCGGCGTCGACGCCGTGCGCCTGACGATGGCGTTCGCCGGCCCGCCCGAGGACGACATCGACTGGGCCGACGTCTCGCCCGGCGGCAGCGCGAAGTTCCTCGCCCGCGCCTGGCGCCTGGCGAAGGACGTCACCTCGAGGCCCGACGTCGAGTGGAAGTCGGGCGACGCGGCTCTGCGCCGCCAGACCCACCGCTTCCTCGCGGAGTCCCCGTCGCTGATCGAGGCGTTCAAGTTCAACGTCGTGGTCGCGCGGCTGATGGAGCTCGTCAACGCGACCCGCAAGGTCGTCGACTCGGGCGCCGGGGCCGGGGACCCCGCGGTCCGCGAGGCGGTCGAGGTGGTCGCGATGGCCCTCAACCTGTTCGCGCCGTACACGGCGGAGGACATGTGGCACCGCCTGGGCTACGAGGGCACCGTCGCGCACGCGCTGTGGCGCAAGGCCGACCCGTCGCTGCTGGTCGAGGAGAAGGTCACGGCGATCCTGCAGGTCGACGGCAAGGTCCGCGACCGGCTCGAGGTCTCGCCGAAGATCTCCTCCGACGAGCTCGAGGAGAAGGCGCGGGCCACAGCCGGCGTCGCCCGGGCTCTCGTCGGCCGCGAGGTCGTGAAGGCGATCGTGCGGGCGCCGCGCCTGGTGAACCTGGTGACGAAGGCGGTCTAGCCGCCGATCCGTCCCGACGGGGCTCCTCCTCTCGCGGGAGGGGCCCCGTCGTGCGTCCTGCGCCGGTGCTGCTCTCTCCTCCACAGGGAGGCGATCCGGCGGGCTGTCCCCGGATCGGTGTCTGCGGCTGCGCCGGGCGGTGACGCGGGTCCTACCGTCGGCGGATGCCAGAGACCAGCGGGACGGACGACGAGCAGCTGACGGCGCTGCTGCGGCCCCGCCGCGCCCGCCCGCGCTGGCGCGTGGGAGTGGGAGCGGCGGTCGTGCTCGTCATCGGCGCCGCGGTGGTCGCGGTGCTGCTCGCGGGAGCACGGTCGAGCGGTCATGAGCGGGTCCTGGAGCCCGCCGTATCGACGAGCGCGCCCGCTGCTGCGGTGGTCGAGTCGCTGTACGTGCACATGGCCGGGGAGGTCGCCTCTCCCGGGCTGTACGTCCTGTCGCCGGAGGCGCGGGTGGCGGACGCGGTCGCCGCCGCCGGAGGGTTCCAGGAGTCGGCGGAGCGCGCGGCGGTCAACCTGGCCCGGAGGCTCGTCGACGGCGAGCAGATCGTCGTGCCGGCCGTGGGAGCGGCGCCGGCCGCGGCGGGAGCGGCTCCGGGCGGATCCGCTCCGGGAGGGGCCGCCGCCGCCGGATCCGTGCTGAGCCTGAGCACGGCGACGGCCGCCCAGCTGGAGGAGCTGCCCGAGATCGGCCCGGCGACCGCGAAGAAGATCGTCGCCCACCGGGAGGCGAACGGCCCGTTCTCCTCCGTCGATCAGCTGCTCGAGGTCCCCGGGATCGGCGAGAAGACGCTCGCCGCGTTCCGCGACCAGGTCGCGCCGTGAGGAGCGTGCGGGCGGCGGACCTGCGGCTCCTGCCGGCAGCGGTGGCCGCGTGGACCACCGCGTGGGCGGCCGGGATGCTGCCGGTCGCGGCAGTGCTCGACGGGGGCCTCTCGTGGTGCGCCGCGGGCTGGGTGCTCCTCGGGGCGGCGTGCGTCCTGCTCCGGCGCGGTCTCGGCGGGCGGCTGGTCGGAGCGGTGCTCGTCGCGGGCGCGGGTGCCGCCCTGGCCCTCACCTCCGTCGTCGCTGCGGCGCCCGGTGGCCACCCGGCGTCGCTGCGGGAGGCCCAGGAGGATCGCGCCCTCACTCCGGTCACCGTGCGCGTCGACACGGGTGCCCGACCGCTCGCGACCGGGGGAGTGTGGTTCGACGCGACGGCGCTGCGGGTAGGAGACGCGTCGACCGCGGCCCCCGTCCGCGTGCTGCTCGCCGATCCCGGCGGTCGTCTGCCCGTGGGCGCCGAGCTCGACCTGGAGGCGCGTGCTGCGGCGCAGGAGGGGTCCGTCGGCGAGGCGACGATGCTGAGAGCGGCGTCCGTCGAGGACCGGCGCGGTCCCGGGGGAGCGGCGGCCGTCGCGGAGGTGCTGCGCTCGCGCTTCCTCGAACGCGCGGCGCTGGTCGGCGGCGATGTGGCGGGGCTGCTGCCGGGCCTCGCGACCGGCGACACGTCCGCGCTCGACGCGGGGCTCGAGGAGGCGATGCGCACCGCGTCGCTCACCCACCTGACCGCCGTCTCGGGCGCCAACTGCGCCGTGGTGGTGGTCGCCGGCTGGACGATCGCGGCGCTCCTCGGCGCCGGGCGCCGCCTCCGGACCGTCGCCGCCCTCGCCCTGCTCGCCGGCTTCGTGGTGCTGGTGACCCCCGAGCCGAGCGTGGTGCGGGCCGCCGTGATGGCGACGGTGGTCCTCCTCGCGCGGCTCGGGCGTCGCTCCGGAGCGGCCGTGCCCGCTCTGCTCGCGACCGTCGTCCTCCTCGTGGCCGCCGACCCCTCGATCGCGGGGAGGCTCGGCTTCGTGCTGTCCGTCCTCGCCACCGCCGGACTCCTGCTGCTCGCCGAGCCGATCGCGGGCGCTCTCGGTCGGGTGCTGCCCCGGCCTCTCGCCCTGCTGCTCGCGGTGCCGACCGCGGCGCAGCTCGCCTGCCAGCCCGTGCTGCTGCTCGTGGACCCGTCGGTGCCGGTGTACGGAGTGCTCGCCAACCTGCTCGCCGAGCCCGCGGCACCCGCCGCGACCGGGCTCGGGCTCGTCGGCTGCCTGCTCGCTCCCTGGTGGCCCGGAGCCGCCGACGCGGCGATCCGTCTCGCCGCCGTTCCCGCCTGGTGGATCGCCTCGATCGCCCGCGCCGTCGACTCGTGGCCCGCTCCGAGGATCGCCTGGTGGCCCGGCGTGGGAGGAGCGCTCGCGCTCACCGTGCTGACCCTGCTCGCCCTCGTGCTCGTCACGCAGTCGCCGCGGCTCGCGCGGGTGCGCCGGATCGCCGCCGTCGGGCTGGCGTGCGCGATCGCGGCCGCCGGCGGCACCACCGTCGCCACGCCGCTCCTCCGCGCCGCCTCGGTTCCCGAGGACTGGCGTGTCGCGATGTGCGACGTCGGGCAGGGCGACGCGGTCCTCCTCCGCGGAGACGCGGGCGTGCTGCTCGTCGACACGGGGCCCGAGCCCGCACCACTCGAGGCCTGCCTCCGCCTGATGGGAGTGGACCGGATCCCGCTGCTGGTGCTCACTCACTACGACCTCGACCACGTCGGCGGGCTCCACGCCGTCCTCGGACGGACCGATGCCGCGCTCGTCGGGCCCGCCGCGGGCCGCGACGACGAGCGCGACCGGGCGGCGCTCACCGGCGCCGGGGTCGCCGTGCAGGAGGCGGTCCGCGGCGACAGCGGCGCGCTCGGCTCGCTGCGCTGGCGGGTCGAGTGGCCGGAGCGGCGGAGCGCGCTGCGGGGCAACGAGGCGAGCGTGACCCTCCGGGTCGACATCGGCGCGGACGCCCGCGGCGGCCCGCTCTCCGTCGCACTCCTGGGCGACCTCGGCGAGCAGGAGCAGGGGCGCGTCTCCCGGCTGCCGGTCGGCCGGGTCGACGTCGTCAAGGTCGCGCACCACGGCTCCGCCGACCAGTCGCCCGCCCTCTACGACGCGCTCGGCGCGAGCGTCGGGCTGATCTCCGTCGGGGCGGAGAACGACTACGGTCATCCGAATCCGTCGCTCCTCGCTCTGCTGGCCGAGCGCGGGGTCGAGGCGCTGAGGTCGGATGTCGAGGGTACGGTCGTGCTCGCGTCCCGCAGCGACGGGATCGCGGTCTGGGTGAGCGGCGCGACGGCTCCCGCGGCGGCCTCGGGGCGCCGTGAGCGGGCCGTAGGGTGGAGGGCGCTCGGACGGGCGCGGCACGGAAGGACACGGCATGGCAGGCAGGGCCCCGGCGCGCGCGAAGGCAGCGCCCTCGAAGGCGGCGATCCCGCAGCTCGCCTGGAACCAGACCCGGCCGGCGCCGATCGTGCTGATCACCGGCCCGGAGCAGTTCCTCGCCGACCGCGCGCTGCGCTTCCTCCGCGAGTTCCTCCGGGCCGAGGACCCGAGCCTCGAGGTCAGCGACATCGACGCCGGCGGCTACGCGCCGGGGGAGCTGCTGACGCTCGCGAGCCCGTCCCTCTTCGACGAGCCCCGCCTCATCCGCGTCTCGAACGTCGAGAAGTGCACGGACGCGTTCCTCCTCGAGACCCTCGACTACCTCTCGGCGCCCGCGGACGGGGCGACCCTGGTGCTCCGCCACGGCGGCGGCAACCGGGGCAAGAAGCTCCTCGATGCCATCCGCTCGGGCACGGGCGGCGGCATCGAGATCGTCTGCGCCGAGCTCAAGCGCGAGAGCGACAAGGTCGACTTCGCGATCGCCGAGTTCCGCACCGCCGGCCGCACGGCGACCACCGGTGCCGTCCGAGCCCTGGTGTCTGCCTTCTCCGACGACCTCGACGAGCTCGCGTCGGCGTGCCAGCAGCTGCTGTCCGACGTCACCGGCGAGATCACCGAGGCGACCGTGGCGAAGTACTACGGCGGCCGCGTCGAGACCACGGCCTTCACCGTCGCCGACTCCGCGATCGCGGGCCGTCACGGCGAGGCGCTGCTCGGGCTCCGCCACGCCCTCGCCTCCGGTGCCGACCCGGTACCGATCGTCGCCGCGTTCGCGAGCAAGCTGCGGACCATGGCGAAGGTCGCCGGCTCGCGCGAGGGCTCGGGCCAGGTCGCCTCGCGTCTGGGCCTCGCTCCGTGGCAGGTGGACCGGGCCCGGCGCGACCTGCAGGGCTGGACCGGCGAGGGCCTCGGCACCGCGATCCTGACGGTCGCCGACGCCGACGCGAACGTGAAGGGCGCCACCCGCGACCCCGTGTACGCCCTCGAGCGCATGGTCTCCGTCGTCTCCGCCCGGGGCCTCTGACCCGCCCGAAAGACCCTGCGCCCGCGATCCGCACCGACCTCGTCCCCGGCGGTTCTCGATACGCCGCTCCGCGGCCGCTCGACCAGCAGTGAGGGGATCACCTCCCCTCGCAGGGTCGCACCGCGGCCGACGAAGAGTCGGACGACGACCCCGCAGGGTCACCGGCGATCCGCGTGTCAGCGGATCGTCGTACCCGGAACGGAACCCGCTCCTCCCACCGCGACCACTATGAGACCCGACCGCGTCACGTCCGATGGACGACGAAGCGTCGCACGATGACCTCGCAGGGTCACCGGCGATCCGCGTGCGAGCGGATCGTCGTACCCGGAACGCTCCCCGCTCCTCCCACCGCGACCACCCCTGTAAGCCGACCGCGCGACGGGCGATGAGGAACGAGGAGCCCGTCGAAGACGGCACAGCTCACCGGCGATCCGCGTGTCAGCGGATCGTCGTACCCCGAAACGCTCTCCGCTCCTCCCCCCGCGACCCTCCGCGGTAGCCGACCGGGCCGCAGCCGATCGAGAGCCGGACGATGCCCTCGCAGGGTCACCGGCGATCCGCGTGCGAGCGGATCGTCGTACCCGGAACGAAACCCGCTCCTCCCACCGCGACCACCCCTGTAAGCCGACCGCGCGACGGCCGACGAGGAACGAGGAGGCCGTCGACCGCGAAGCGGAAACGACGAAGGGCCCGGCCAGAGGCCGGACCCTTCGTCGTTTCCGCTTCGCGCAGTATTACAGCGCGGCGACCTGCTTCGCGATGGCCGACTTGCGGTTCGCGGCCTGGTTCTTGTGGATGACGCCCTTGCTGGCGGCCTTGTCGAGCTTCTTGGCGGCGAAGGCGAGGGCGGTGCCGGCCTTCTCGGTGTCGCCGGCGGCGATGGCGGTGTGGACCGAGCGGATGGCGGTCTTCAGCTCGCTCTTGACGGCCTTGTTGCGCTCGTTCGCCTTCTTGTTGGTGAGGTTGCGCTTGATCTGCGACTTGATGTTTGCCACGTGGATTACCTTCTTCTCGGATGTGCGTGTGTGCAGCCGGCTACTCGACGGAGTGCCCCTTCCGCGGGCGTCTGAACGCCCTGCGGTGCGACTGGAGGTCGCCGGCTTCTGATCACTCCACGCCTGCCGGGTGTCCGGAGGGGGAGCGCAAGCCAACAAGGAACTTTAGCGCACCCGTCGTCACCCTTCAACCGCGCCGCGCCCGCGGAGGCGGCGCCGTCCGGGTCGGGGCCGCCGGGGCGACACGCCGGGGGAGGCGGACCGCCGTGGCGTCTCGCGGTCCGGGCCCGCCGGTAACGTGACGCCGGTGCCCCGTCTCGCCGATCACCTCTCCGCGGTGCCGCCCTCGGGCATCCGCCACCTGTTCGAGATCGCGCTGCGGCTCGACGGAGTCACCCTCCTCGCGGTGGGCGAGCCCGACGTGCCGACCGCGCCGCACATCATCGAGGCGGCCCGAGCGGCGTGGGCGGCCGACGACACCCGCTACGGGCCCAACGGCGGCGTCCCCGAGCTCCGGCGGGCCATCGTGGAGAAGCTGGCGCGAGACAACGGCATCGAGGCGGACGTCGAGCAGGTGTGGGTGACCGTCGGCGCCACGCAGGCGCTGCACCAGGCGATGACGCTCCTGCTCGGGCCCGGCGACGAGGTGCTCATCCCCGACCCGGGCTACACCGTCTTCACGACCAACGCGCGGACCATCGGCGCCGTCCCCGTGCCGTACACGCTGCGCGCCGAGAACGCCTTCCTCCCCGATCCCGAGGAGGTCGAGCGCCTGATCACCGACCGGACCCGCGTCCTGATCGTCAACAGCCCGTCCAACCCGCTCGGCGTGGTGTTCCCGAGGGAGGTCCTCGAGCGCCTGCTCGACATCGCCCGGCGCCACGACCTGTGGGTGCTCAGCGACGAGGTCTACGAGTACTTCACCTACGGGCGCCCGCACGTGAGCCTCGCGGCGATCGCGCAGGAGCGCGGGGACGACGCCGACCGCGTCCTCAGCGTCTTCTCCTTCTCGAAGACCTACGCGATGACCGGCGTCCGCGTCGGCTACCTCGTGACGCCTCCCGGCTTCACGTCGATCATGGTCACGGTGCAGGAGGCGGCGATCAGCTGCGTCGCCACTCCGGACCAGCGCGCAGCCCTCGCCGCTCTGACCGGGCCGCAGGACGCGGTGGCCGCCGCCTCCGACCACTACCTCGCCAACCTGCGGCTCGCGACGGGCGTGCTCGACGAGCGGGGGATTGCCTACCGCGAGCCCGAGGGCGCGTTCTACCTGTGGATCGACATGGCGCACGCGACCGGCGGGGACGTCGCCTCCTGGGTCGAGTCGTTCCTCCTCGAGACCCTCGTCGCCGTCGCTCCCGGCAGCGCCTTCGGCCGCACCGGCGAGGGCTGGATCCGCGTCTGCCTCGCCGCTGACCCCGCCGCGCTGGAGCACGGGCTGCGCGCCCTCCCGGCCCCGGTGCGCGGATGAGCGCCGCCGAGGTGCTGGTCCGGCGCGTCCGGGCCCAGGAGTACGACGAGGTCTCGCGCCTGCGGCTCGCCGCCTACGCCCACGACTACGAGCTGGGGGAGGAGTACGCCGCCGACGTCGCCGCGGTCGCCCGGCACGACGTCGAGGGCGAGGTCTGGGTCGCCGTCGAGGGCGACGGGCGGATCCTCGCCACGGTCACCACCGCGCGCCCGGGCGCGAACCTCTACGAGCTCGGCCGCCCCGGCGAGCTGGACTGGCGGCTGCTCGCCGTCGCCCCGGAGGCACGCGGGCGGGGTCTCGGGCGGCTGCTCACGGAGTTCGTCGTGATGCTCGCCGCTGAGCGGGGCCTCCAGCGGGTCGTGATGAACAGCGGCACGCTGATGACCACCGCGCACGCCCTCTACGAGAGCATGGGCTTCGTCCGCCTCGGCGAGCGGGAGAACCCGCCCGGCGTCGAGCCCACCCGCACCTACGGACTCGATCTGTAGCCGCCGGTCCCGGCCTCCGCCGCCGGGCATGGGACACTGGTCCCACGATGTCTCCACGTGCACACTCCGGGCTCGAGCCCGCCGCGACCGATCCGGCGTCCATCCGCAACTTCTGCATCATCGCCCACATCGACCACGGCAAGTCCACCCTCGCCGACCGGATGCTCGGCATCACGGGTGTCGTCGAGGACCGGGCGATGCGCGCGCAGTACCTCGACCGCATGGACATCGAGCGCGAGCGCGGCATCACGATCAAGTCGCAGGCCGTGCGGATGCCGTGGGAGCGCGACGGGCGCACGTTCGCCCTGAACATGATCGACACTCCGGGTCACGTCGACTTCTCCTACGAGGTCAGCCGCTCGCTGGCGGCCTGCGAGGGCGCGATCCTCCTGGTCGACGCGGCGCAGGGCATCGAGGCGCAGACGCTCGCGAACCTCTACCTCGCGCTCGAGAACGACCTCACGATCATCCCTGTCCTGAACAAGATCGACCTGCCGGCCGCGGATCCCGAGAAGTACGCGAAGGAGCTCGCGAGCCTCATCGGCGGCGACCCGGACGACGTCCTCCGCGTCTCCGGCAAGACCGGCATGGGCGTCGAGGCGCTGCTCGACCGCGTCACCGAGCTCATCCCGCCGCCCGTCGGCGACCCCTCCGCCCCTGCGCGCGCCATGATCTTCGACTCCGTGTACGACGCCTACCGCGGGGTCGTCACCTACGTCCGGATGATCGACGGCAAGCTCTCGCCGCGCGAGAAGATCCAGATGATGTCGACCCGCGCCACGCACGAGATCCTCGAGATCGGCGTGTCGAGCCCCGAGCCCGTCGCGACACAGGGTCTCGCGGTCGGCGAGGTGGGCTACCTGATCACCGGTGTGAAGGACGTGCGCCAGTCGAAGGTCGGCGACACCGTCACCACGGCGTCCAAGCCCGCGACGCAGGCGCTGCCCGGCTACACCGAGCCGCTCCCGATGGTGTTCTCGGGCCTGTACCCGATCGACGGCAGCGACTACCCGGACCTGCGCGAGGCCCTCGACAAGCTCAAGCTCTCGGACGCGGCGCTCGTCTACGAGCCCGAGACGTCGGTGGCGCTCGGCTTCGGCTTCCGCTGCGGCTTCCTCGGCCTCCTGCACCTCGAGATCATCACCGAGCGCCTGCAGCGCGAGTTCGGTCTCGACCTCATCACCACGGCGCCCTCGGTCATCTACGAGGTCTCGACGGAGGACAAGAAGACCGTCATCGTCACGAACCCGAGCGAGTTCCCCGTCGGGAAGATCGCCGCCGTCACGGAGCCGATCGTCAAGGCCGCGATCCTCGCGCCGAAGGACTACGTCGGCACGATCATGGAGCTCTGCCAGAGCCGCCGCGGGACCCTGATCGGCATGGAGTACCTGGGCGAGGACCGGGTCGAGATCCGCTACCACATGCCCCTCGGCGAGATCGTCTTCGACTTCTTCGACAACCTCAAGTCAAAGACCGCCGGCTACGCCTCGCTCGACTACGAGCCCGCCGGCTCGCAGGAGGCCGACCTCGTGAAGGTCGACATCCTGCTGCAGGGCGAGCAGGTCGACGCGTTCAGCGCGATCGTGCACCGGGAGAAGGCCTACGCCTACGGCGTGCTGATGACGGGGCGCCTGCGCAAGCTGATCCCGCGTCAGCAGTTCGAGGTGCCGATCCAGGCCGCCATCGGCGCCCGGATCATCGCCCGCGAGTCGATCAGCGCGATGCGCAAGGACGTCCTCGCCAAGTGCTACGGCGGCGACATCACCCGCAAGCGCAAGCTCCTCGAGAAGCAGAAGGAGGGCAAGAAGCGGATGAAGATGGTCGGCCGCGTCGAGGTCCCCCAGGAGGCGTTCATCGCCGCGCTCTCGGGCGACGTCGAGACCAAGGACAAGAAGTAGGACTCCTCCAGCGGAGGCGCACCCCCCGAGAGGGGACCTGCGGTGAGGGGCCATTGCGGCGCCGATCACTTCCCAGGTAGCTTTCGAGCGCTGGACGCGGCTGCGGATCGAGGACGATCCGCTCGGGGGCTGGAGCGTCGACGGTCGGCCCTCTCATCACGATCAAGGGGGAAGCCCGTGGACTCTGCACGCACGAGGAAGCACTGGATCAGATCGGGGGCGGCGCTGCTGGGCGTCGCAGCGGTGACGGCGGGATCGCTCGTCGCCGCCGCACCCGCATCAGCCGCGAGCCGTGAGGTGCAGGCGTCGCCCGCGCCCTTCGTCTGGAAGGACATCGACCAGTTCGGCGTCGCGAAGGGCCTGTCCGTCTCCTCCGACGCGGAGACCATCACCGTCGAGCTCCCGGCCGCGAGCGCGTCCGCCGGGTTCACGGAGTGGTCGCACCCGGGGTACGAGACCGTGGACTGGCGCCTCAGCACCAGCGATGCCGACTTCGTGTCGGGCTCCTCGGCTGTAGACGCCGCCGCCAACACCATCGAGATCCCGCTCGAGCGCACGGTGGGCTCGTTCGAGCAGCCCGCGGTGAGGCTCGACCTCACCGCGGAGGCGCCGCAGGCGGACGACGCCTACGTCCCCCCGGCGCTCGAGTCCACGACGGGCTTCGACCTCAGCGTCACCGCCGGCCTGACCGTCGCTCCGGCGAGCGGCGAGGACGCGGCCGTGGTCGACCTGTCCGCGACCACTCCGAGCTCGACCCGCCACGACGGCGTCTTCTGGGCCGGCGGCGGCAGCCTGACCGACGCGGGCGCCGGCGACGTCGTCGTCGTCGAGACGGGCGTGCCCGGCTTCTTCGGCACCTCCGTCCGGGCCACCGTCGGAACGGACGGCACCCCGGCGCTCACCGCCCCCGCTAAGGTCCTCGACGACGGCTCGTCGGTCGCGGTGAAGCCGAACCAGGACTTCTACGACCGGTACCAGAACTTCGGCGACACTTCGCTCACGGGCGCTCCCTCCATCCGCGTCACGGGAGCCGGCCGCGGTGTCGAGCAGCCGGCGGGCTCCGCCTTCGTCGTCCGGGTGCCCCTCAGGGTCGTCGCGTCGACGACTCCGCCGACCACCGGGCCGACCCCTGGCAACGGTCCGACGGTGACCCGCCTCGCGGGCACCGATCGCCAGGGCACCGCCGTCGAGATCTCGAAGGCGACCTTCGCCACCCCCGGCGTGCCCGTCGTCTACATCGCCACCGGCGCGAACTTCCCCGACGCGCTCAGCGCCGGTCCCGCCGCCGCGAAGCAGGGCGGCCCGCTCCTCCTGGTCGACCGCGACTCGGTGAGCCAGGTCGTGCGCGACGAGCTCACCCGTCTCAAGCCCCAGCGGATCGTCGTCGTCGGCTCCGACCTCAGCGTCAGCGACGCCCTCGCGACCGACCTCGGCCAGTACGCGAACGGGAGGGTCTTCCGCCTCGGAGGCACCGACCGCTACGACACGTCGCGGAAGATCATCGAGAGCGCCTTCGAAGGCACCTCGCCGAAGGGGGCCTGGCTCGCGACCGGCGAGAAGTTCCCCGACGCGCTCAGCGCCACCGCTGCCGCGGGCAAGAACTCGGCCCCCGTCGTCCTCGTGAACGGCGGCCTCCCGGCGGCCGACCCGACCACTGTCGGGATCCTGACGCGGCTCCGGCCGCCGGTGCTCACCATCGCGGGATCCGAGCTGTCGGTCAGCGCCGGCATCCAGAACTCCCTCACGGTGCCGGCCGGACCGCTCGTCACCCGCTTCGGCGGGGTCGACCGCTACGACACCTCGGAGCAGCTCAACCGGGCGGCCTTCCCCCGCGGGTCGGAGACCGTGTTCCTGGCCACCGGAGAGAACTTCCCCGACGCCCTGGCCGGAGCCGCGGCCGCCGGGCGCACGGGGAGCCCCCTCTTCGCCGTGCCCCCGACCTGCGTGCCGGTCAAGGTGCTGCAGGACATCAAGGCCGGCGGAGCGACGAGCGTCGTCCTCCTCGGCGGCACCGGCACCCTGTCGGACGCCGTCGCGAAGCTGACTCCCTGCAGCTGACCCGACCCGCACCACGACGAGGGCCCTCCTCCCGCTCCGGCGAGGGAGGGCCCTCGGTCGTTCCCGGCTCGGGGCGCCGACGGTCGGATACGCTGGGTCGGATGGACAGCACCACCCGGCGCGCGGACTCGACGCGCGCCGCGCTCGAGGAGTCCGGGAAGAAGGTCGGGACGTGAGCATCCGCCGCTCCAACTTCGAGGGCCAGCCGCAGGTCACCTACGCGGCCGTCGGCGGCACTCTGGCACCCGACCTGCTCGAGTATCCGCCGGACGGCTTCACGGCCGAGCGCTTCGAGGCCCGTCTCGGCTCGGGCGACGAGCGCTTCGCCATCACCACCGCCTCCCTGATGACCTGGGGCGTGCAGCGCGGCAGCGGCATCGAGGTGACCGATATCACCAGCGGCAGCGGCGTGCAGTACACCGGCGTCAACTTCGACGCCGCGGGCACCCCGATCGACCTCGTCAGCCGGCCGACGGAGGAGCACTTCGCTCCCGACGGCACCCCCTACATCACCGCCGGCGTGACCGCCGTGCTCCGCGTGACCCTGCTCGGCCGCGTCGTCGACGCCCCGGTCCGCGTGGTCTACGTCGTCGACGAGCCCGACCAGGTCGGCTTCGCCTACGGCACCCTCGAGGGCCACCCCGAGAGCGGCGAGGAGTCCTTCGTCGTCGAGAAGCGCGCGGACGACTCCGTCTGGCTCGTCATCCGGGTCTTCTCGCGTCCCTCCACCCGCCTCTACCGCCTGGGCGCGCCGGTGCTGCGCGCCGTGCAGAAGCGCCAGGTCGCCAAGTACCTGCGCGCGCTGCTGCCGGCGCGCGTCAGCTGACGTGGGGAGCGCCCTCCCGATCGCCGATCCTGCTCCGCTCGACGGCGGACTGCCCGCATCCGTCGTCGACGGCGTGGAGCAGCGCGACCTCGGCCTCTACGTGCACGTGCCGTTCTGCCGGGTCCGCTGCGGGTACTGCGACTTCAACACCTACACGGCGACCGAGCTCCGCGGGGCGAAGCAGCAGGACTACGCCGACGAGGCGATCACCGAGATGGCTCTCGGTGCCGAGGTGCTCGAGCGCGCGGGCCTGCCCCGGCGCCCCGCCCGCACGGTCTTCTTCGGCGGCGGGACGCCCACCCTCCTGCCCGCCGGCGACCTGGTGCGGATGCTGGACGGCCTCCGCACCCACTTCGGGGTCGCGCCCGACGCCGAGATCACCACCGAGGCGAACCCGGACTCCGTCGACGCCGCCTACCTCCGCGCGCTGGCCGAGGCGGGCTTCACCCGCGTCAGCTTCGGGATGCAGTCGGCCGTGCCGCACGTCCTCGCCACGCTCGAGCGCACCCACGACCCGGAGCGGGTCCCGCTCGTGGTCGAGTGGGCGCGGGAGGCCGGCCTGCAGGTCAGCCTCGACCTCATCTACGGCACGCCGGGGGAGTCCCTCGCGGACTGGGAGCGGTCGCTCGACTCCGCGCTCGCCAACCGGCCGGACCACCTCTCGGCCTACGCCCTGATCGTGGAGGACGGCACGAAGCTCGCCCGTCAGATCCGCCGCGGCGAGGTCGCGACCCCGGACGACGACCTCACGGCCGACATGTACGAACTCGCCGACGCGCGCCTGGCCGCTGCCGGGTACTCCTGGTACGAGGTCAGCAACTGGGCGCGCGACGCAGCCCAC
Source organism: Rathayibacter sp. AY1F8 (assembly GCF_002932165.1). NCBI lineage: Bacteria > Bacillati > Actinomycetota > Actinomycetes > Micrococcales > Microbacteriaceae > Rathayibacter > Rathayibacter sp. AY1F8. Next base: position 98,674 of record NZ_PSVB01000010.1, on the reverse strand, counting down.
CGCTCCCGGCACAACCTCTCGTACTGGCTCGGCCACGACTGGTGGGGCGTCGGTCCCGGCGCGCACAGCCACGTCGGAGGCGTGCGCTGGTGGAACGTGAAGCACCCGGCGGCCTACGCCGACCGGCTGAGCACCGGGGTCTCGCCCGCTGCCGGGCGGGAGACGCTCGACGCGGGCACGCGGCGGGTGGAGGACGTGCTGCTGCGCTCGCGCCTGGCGGACGGGCTGCCCATCGACGCGATCGACGCCGATCGGCGCAGCGAGGTGGCGGGGCTCATCGCCGACGGCCTCGTCGACGGCCGGGCGGCGCTCGGCGGCCGGATCGTGCTGACCCTGCGCGGCCGTCTGCTGGCCGACGCGGTCGTGCGCCGCCTCACCGACGGCTGAGGCCGGATCCCGGGGCGGGCGACGCACGGCCGCCCCGGTGCCGCGGCTACTTGAAGAACGGGATGCTGAGCGGGTACGTGTAGTACTCGCCCGCGCTGGCGCGCACCGAGGCGATGATCGCGAAGACGATCACCAGGATCGGCACGACCAGGAACACGATGAAGCCGACGAGGACGAAGGACAGGATCGTCCCGGCGACGTAGGCGATCAGCGTCGTCAGATGGAAGTTGAGGGCCGTCTTGGCGTGCGCCTCGAGGAACGGTCCGCGCCCCTTGAAGACCAGGAAGACGATCAGCGAGGGCAGGAAGCTGAAGAAGATGCCGGTCACGTGCGTGACGATCGCCCAGGTCTTCTCGTCCGCCGGGTTCAGCGGCGGAGCCGGGGTCCCGTAAACGGGGGGCGGGGGAGGGGTGGCCGACATGATGGTCTCCGTTCCGGCGGCGGCGACGGGCGTCCCCCGTGCGCTCGGCGTCCATCGTGGCATGCGGCGACTCCCTCCGCACCGGGCCGCGCGGGACCTCCTCCTCGGGGATGACGGGGCTCCTCCCCGCGGCCCTGCAGGAGTGCACCCCGGCCGATCCCCGCGCAACCCCGCCGGGCGGTCCGCCTCCCGGTTATGATTGGCACTCAGAGTTGCGGAGTGCCAGGCTCCGCGCGGCGTCAGCGCCGCAGACGGTCGTGCCCGCGGGCACTCGGAGTCCGGCGGGAGGTCGGTCGTATGGTCACGGAGCGCGGTCTCCAGGTCCTGCGCGTGATCGTGCAGGACTACGTGGCGAACCGGGAGCCGGTGGGCTCCAAGTCGATCGTCGAGCGCCACGCGTTCGGCGTCTCGGCCGCCACCATCCGCAACGAGATGGCCCAGCTGGAGGAGGAGGAGCTGATCGCGGCTCCGCACACCTCGTCCGGCCGCGTGCCGACCGACAAGGGCTACCGCCTCTTCGTCGACCAGCTCGCCGACCTGCGCCCGCTGACCTCCGCGCAGCGCCAGGCGATCGAGACGTTCCTCGGGCAGAGCCCGGACCTCGACGAGGTGCTGGTCAAGACCGTCCGCCTGCTCTCGCAGCTCACCAACAGCGTCGCGCTCGTGCAGTACCCGTCGTTCGGAGCCGCGCGGCTGCGCCACGTGGAGCTCGTCGCCCTCGCTCCCCGCCGCCTCCTGTCGGTGCTGATCACCGACACCGGCAGGGTCGACCAGCGCGTGCTCGAGACCCCGGAGGACGTGGACGACGCGCTCCTCGGCGAGATCCGCGCGAAGCTCAACACGGCCGTGCTGGGCCTCGGGCTCCAGCAGGCGGCCGAGACGCTCGGCTCCGTCGCGGAGCGCTTCAGCCCCGAGCGGCGCCACGTGCTGACGCCGATCGTGCAGACCCTGCTCGAGCAGGTCGGCGCCAACCGGCAGGACCGCCTGGTCATGGCCGGCGCCGCGAACCTCGTCCGCACCGAGGAGGACTTCTCGGGCAGCATCTATCCCGTGCTCGAGGCGATAGAGGAGCAGGTGGAGCTGCTGCGCCTCTTCGCCGAGATGACGCCGGACCCCCGGGGCATCTCAGTGCGCATCGGCCGCGAGAACGCGCCGTTCGGGCTGCAGGAGACCTCGGTGCTCACGAGCGGGTACAACACCGCGGGCGGCCAGGTCTCGCGCCTGGGCGTGCTCGGCCCGATCCGGATGGACTACTCCGGCAACATCACCGCGGTGCGCGCCGTCGCCCGCTACCTCTCCCGCCTCCTCGGCGAGGAGTAGGCCCGACCTCCCGGCCCCCGCCGGATCCCCCCGGTGCGCCGTGCCCGGCCCACCGACCCACGAACGAAGGACGAAGCCACCTGTGGCCGATCACTACGAAGTGCTGGGCGTCGACCGCGACGCCTCCGCCGACGAGATCAAGAAGGCGTACCGCCGACTCGCCCGCGAGCTGCACCCCGACGTCAACCCGAGCGCGGACGCCTCCGAGCGCTTCAAGCTCGTCACGCACGCCTACGACGTCCTGAGCGACGCCCAGCAGCGGGCGCAGTACGACCGCGGGCCCCAGGAGGGCTTCGGCGGCGGCGGCCAGGGCTTCGGCGGGTTCGGCGACATCTTCGAGACCTTCTTCGGGCAGGGCGCGCAGGGCTCGTCCCGCGGGCCGCGCTCCCGCCGCGAGCGCGGCCAGGACGCCCTGCTGCGCGTGGAGGTCTCGCTCGACGAGGTCATCTTCGGCACCCACCGCGACCTCGAGGTCGACACGGCGGTGCTCTGCGAGACGTGCCAGGGCTCGTGCTGCCAGCCCGGCACCTCGCCGGTGACCTGCGACATCTGCCACGGCTCCGGCCAGATCCAGCGCACGGTCCGCTCGCTCCTGGGCAACGTGATGACGGCGAGCCCCTGCGGCACCTGCCGCGGCTACGGCACCGTCATCGCGACCCCCTGCTCCACCTGCCAGGGCCAGGGACGCGTCCGCGCCCGCCGCACCATCCCCGTCGACGTCCCCGCGGGAGTCGACACGGGCCTGCGCCTGCAGATGCCCGGCAGCGGCGAGGTCGGCCCGGCCGGCGGCCCCAACGGCGACCTGTACCTCGAGATCAAGGTCAAGCACCACGACGTCTTCAGCCGCAACGGCGACGACCTTCTCTGCACCCTCGAGGTGCAGATGACGGACGCGATCCTCGGCTCCACGGCGTCGCTCAAGGCGCTCGACGGGGACATCGAGATCGAGATCAAGCCGGGCACGCAGAGCACCGAGATCGTCACGATCAAGGGACGCGGAGTCACGCGCCTGCGGGGCAGCGGACGCGGCGACCTCCGCATCGGCATCCAGGTCGTCACCCCGACGAAGCTGGGCCACCGCGAGCGGGAGCTGGTCCAGGAGCTCGCGAAGCACTACAAGCCGCAGAAGCCCGCGCTGACCCACTTCCAGCAGGGCCTGTTCTCCAAGCTCCGCGACCGCTTCCTGGGCTGAGCCCGTGGCGCACCACTACATCGACGAGTCGCTGGACTCCGGCGGCTTCGTCGTCGGGGGCCGGCTCGCGCTCACCGGCGCGGAGGCACGGCACGCCGCGACCGTCAGCCGGATCCGCGCGGGCGAGAGCGTCCGGGTCGGTGACGGGCGCGGACTCGTCGCGACCGCGGTCGTCGAGAGCGCGGAGCCGGCGCGAGTGGTGCTCGTCGTGGAGTCGATGCAGGAGTCCCCGGTTCCGTCCCCGCGCCTTGTCCTCGTCCAGGCCCTCGCGAAGGGCGACCGCGACGAGCTCGCCGTGCAGGCGGCGACCGAGCTCGGGGTGGACGAGGTCGTCCCGTGGCAGGCCGCGCGGTCGATCTCGCGGTGGTCGGGCCCGAAGGAGGAGAAGGGGCGCGAGCGCTGGCGGGCCATCGTGCGCGAGGCGAGCAAGCAGTCGCTGCGCCCCCGGGTGCCCGAGGTCGCGCCGCTCGAGCAGGTGCGCGGTCTCGTCGCGCGCGCCGCGACGTCCCGCGTGCTGGTCCTCGAGCCCTCGGCGCAGGCGCGGCTCTCCCAGGTGGTCCCGGACGGACGCGACCTGGTGCTCGTCGTCGGGCCCGAGGGCGGCATCGCTCCGGAGGAGCTGCGGCTGCTCGCGGAGGCGGGCGCCGAGGCCGTCGCGCTCGGCGACTCCGTCCTGCGCACCTCGACCGCAGGTCCCGCTGCCATCGCCGTCCTCTCGGCCCGCCTGGGCCGCTGGTGACGCTCCTCCACAGCCGCCTCGGGGCGCCGGAGCAGGGTGCCGTGGGCGAACGCGGCGCCCGTCGCGCACGGGCCCCGTTTAAGATGAGTGCATGAGCGAACCCACCGTCTTCACGCGCATCGTCCAGGGCGAGATCCCGGCCGATGTGGTGTTCGAGAACGAGCGCATCCTCGCGATCACCGACATCGAGCCGAAGGCGCCCGTCCACCTCCTCGTCTTCCCGAAGACCCAGGAGCACGCCACGGTCGCCGCCCTCGCCGCCGCCGATCCCGCCCTGCTCGCCGAGATGGTGCAGGTCGCCCAGTCGCTCGCCGACGCCCACAGCAACGGTCAGTTCCGCCTCGTCTTCAACTCCGGCGAAGAGGCGGGCCAGACCGTGTTCCACGTGCACGCCCACGTCCTGGGCGGCCACCAGACGGAAGGCTCCCTTGCCACCGGTTGAGAACACGGGCGCGAGCCCCGACGAGCGTCCCGCCCCCGGCGCGGACGCGTCCGAGACGACGCGGCGCGTCGTCGCCGTCGACGGAGTCGCGATGGTGCGCCTCCTCGGACCCCAGGACCGCCTCATCCGAGCGGTCGAAGGACGATTCCCCGATGTCCGGGTGCACGTGCGCGGCAACGAGGTGACGCTCGACGGCGAGCGCGAGCCCGTCGCCGCGGCGACGCGCCTGGTGGAAGAACTGGTGCGCATGACCGCGAGCGGGCACGATCTCGACCCGGAGGGCGTGCGCGAGTCCGCCCGCATCCTGCAGAACGGCGGGCCGGTGAGCCCGGCCGAGGCGTTCGGCCAGGCCATCCTCACGGCACGCGGACGGAGCGTGAGGCCCAAGACGCTCGGGCAGCGCGAGTACGTCGACGCGGTCGATCAGAACACCATCGTCTTCGGCATCGGCCCGGCCGGAACCGGCAAGACCTACCTGGCGATGGCGAAGGCCGTGCAGTCGCTGCAGCGCAAGGAGGTCGAGCGGATCATCCTGACCCGCCCGGCGGTCGAGGCGGGGGAGCGGCTGGGCTACCTGCCCGGCTCGCTCACCGACAAGATCGACCCGTACTTGCGCCCGCTCTACGACGCGCTGAACGAGATGATGGACCCCGAGATCGTCCCGAAGCTGCTCGCGGCCGGCACGATCGAGGTCGCGCCGCTCGCCTACATGCGCGGGCGCACGCTCAACAACTCGTTCGTCGTGCTCGACGAGGCGCAGAACACGACGCCCGAGCAGATGAAGATGTTCCTCACCCGCCTCGGCTTCGGCTCCAAGATGGTCGTCACCGGCGACATCACCCAGGTCGACCTGCCGACCGGCGCGAGCGGACTCCGCCTCGTGACGCGCGTGCTCGACGGCATCGACGACATCCACTTCTCGCGCCTGACCAGCGAGGACGTGGTGCGCCACAGCCTGGTCGGCCGCATCGTGGACGCGTACACCGAGTACGACCAGCAGAAGCAGGCGCAGCACTTCGAGCGCGAGCAGGCCCGGGAGTTCGCGAACCGCGCCGAGCGCCGCGGCCAGGCCGCCCGCCCGCCCGGCGACCGCCAGCCTCCGCGCGGCTGAGCCCGCCCGCCCCTCCCGAACCGAAGGAAGACCCGCCCCCGTGAGCATCGAGATCAACAACGAGTCGAGCGTCCCCGTCGACGAGGCCGCCCTGCTGCGCCTCGCCGGCTACGCGCTCGACTCGCTCCACGTGCACCCCGACGCCGAGCTCGCGATCGTGCTGGTCGACGAGGGCGCGATGGAGCAGCTGCACGTGCAGTGGATGGACGAGCCGGGACCGACCGACGTGCTCAGCTTCCCGATGGACGAGCTGCGTCCCGGGACCGAGGACGAGCAGACCCCCGCGGGGCTCCTCGGCGACATCGTGCTCTGCCCGCAGGTCGCGCAGTCCCAGGCCGAGTCGGCCGGCCACTCCGTGCTCGACGAGCTGCAGCTGCTGACCGCCCACGGGCTCCTTCACCTGCTCGGCTTCGATCACGCCGAGCCGGAGGAGGAGCGCGAGATGTTCGGCATCCAGCGCGACATCCTGGTCGGCTTCCACATCAGCGAGCGACGCCGCTAGAGCGCGCCGTGCCCACTCTCCAGCTCCTCATCGCCGCCCTCGCGCTCGTCGCCGTCGGCGGCTGGTTCGCCGCGACCGACGCCGCACTCGGCGTCCTCTCGCGCAGCGACCTGCTCGACATGGCCCAGCACTCCCGCAGCGCCCGCGCTCTCCGCGCGATCGCGGGCGACATGAGCGCCCACGTCAACGTCGTCAACTTCTCGCGGATCGCGGCCGAGACGACGGCCGCGGTGTTCGTCACCACGGTGCTGGTCGTCGAGGTCCCGCAGCTCTGGCTCGCGCTCCTGCTGGCGGTCCTGATCATGGCGGCGGTCTCGTTCGTCCTGGTCGGCTCCAGCCCCCGCAGCGTCGGGCGCGCGAACGCCCGCGCGGTCCTGTCCACCAGCGCCTCGCTCGTGCACGTGCTCCGGCTCGCGCTGGGCCCGGTCGCGCACGGGCTCGTGGCCCTCGGCAACCGGGTGACGCCGGGGACCGGGCGCTCGGCGGGGTTCTCCTCCGAGGAGCAGCTGCTCAGCATGGTCGACGAGGCGACCGAGCAGGACGTGCTCGAGCAGGACGACCGCGAGCTGATCCACTCGATCTTCGAATTCAACGACACCTTCGTCCGCGAGGTGATGGTGCCCCGCACCGACATGGTGACGATCGAGGCGACCTCCTCCGTCGGCGCCGGCATGGGGCTCCTGCTGAGCCGCGGCATCTCCCGGCTCCCCGTCATCGGCGACGGCGTCGACGACGTCCTCGGCGTGCTCTACCTGCGCGACGTGGCCCGGCACACCTACGAGCGGCCGGACGACGACGACACGGTCGCCGATCTCGCGCGCCCCGCGCTGTTCGTGCCCGAGTCGAAGAAGGCCGACGAGCTGCTCCGCCAGATGCAGCTCGAGTCCAACCACCTCGCGATGGTGGTCGACGAGTACGGCGGCATCGCGGGCCTGGTGACGCTCGAGGACCTGATCGAGGAGCTCGTCGGCGACATCTCCGACGAGTACGACCGCGAGGTCGACCTCTTCGAGGAGACGGCGCCAGGGGTCTACCGCGTCTCGGCGCGCCTGCCGGTGGACGAGCTCGGCGAGCTGTTCGAGCTCGACCTCGAGGACGACGACGTCGACTCGGTCGGCGGACTGCTGACCAAGGCCTACGGGCGCCTCCCCGAGCGCGGCGCGACGGCGCGGATCGGCGGAGTGCTGCTCGAGGCCGAGCAGGCGGACCCGCGCCGTGGGACCATCTCCACGGTGATCGTCCGCCGCGATCCCGATCTGGACACCGCCGGCGAGCCCGGCACCGGCCCCGTCGCGATCATCGCGGACGGCGGCACCACCACCCCCAGCCCGAGCACGGCTCCCACCCGCGGAGCCACGGGCGATCAGCACGAGGACGCACGATGACAGACACCACTCCCGCCGCCGCTCCCTACCGGGCGGGCTTCGTGTCCTTCGTCGGCCGCCCGAACGTGGGCAAGTCGACGCTCACGAACGCCCTCGTCGGCGAGAAGATCGCCATCACGAGCTCGAAGCCCCAGACCACGCGGCGCGCTATCCGCGGCGTGGTGCACCGCACCGACGGCCAGCTGATCGTCGTCGACACCCCCGGCATCCACCGGCCGCGCACGCTCCTCGGAGAGCGGCTGAACTCGCTCGTCACCTCGACCCTCGGCGACGTCGACGTCATCGGGATGCTGTTCCCCGCGGACGAGCCGATCGGCCCGGGAGACCGCTTCATCAACGAGCAGCTCGACTCCTTCCCGCGCGCCCGGAAGGTCGCTATCGTCTCGAAGGTCGACCTCTCCTCGAAGAAGTCCGTGGCGAAGCAGCTGCTCGCCGTCTCGGAGCTGCGCGAGTGGGACACGATCGTGCCGATCTCGGCCGTGACCGAGGAGCAGCTGGACGTCCTGGCCGTCGAGCTCCTGCGCCTGATGCCGGTCTCGCCCGCCCTCTACCCGGAGGAGGCGGTGACCGACGAGGACCTGTCCTCGCGGATCGCCGAGTTCATCCGCGAGGCCGCCCTCGAGGGCGTCTCGGACGAGCTGCCGCACTCCCTCGCCGTGACGCTCGACGACATGGTCGAGCGCGAGGACGGCTCGCTGATCGACATCTACGCCAACGTCTTCGTGGAGCGCGACAGCCAGAAGGGCATCATCATCGGCAAGGGCGGCCAGCGTCTGCGCGAGGTGGGAGCCGTCTCCCGCGAGCAGATCGAGCGCCTGCTGGGCCGTCGCGTGTTCCTCTCCATCCGGGTGAAGGTCGCCAAGGAGTGGCAGCGCGACCCGAAGCTGCTGGGGCGCCTGGGCTTCTGACGCCGGAGGACGACCGCGGTCACCCTCCAGGACGACGCCCCCGGGCGCGCGGACCCGTAGCGTGGTCCTCATGCGCGCCCTCCTCGACCGACCGGCGGCCCTGCCGATCGCCGGGGCGCTGCTCGCCGCCCTCCACCTGCTGCTCGGGCTCACCGGGGTCACTCCGACCGAGCGGATCGCCGGCGGCCTCGTGCTCGCGCTGGCCCTCGCGGTCGCGGGATTCCTGCCCGCGCTCGCCCCCTCGCTCGTCGCGGTCGGCGCGCTCGCCGACGGAGGCGTCCTGCTCGGCGGCGTCCCCGTCGACGGGGTGCTCGTCGGCCTGGTCGTCCTCTGGCAGACGACCCGCCGGGTGGGCCCCTGGACCCGTGCCCTGGCGCTCGCGGGCGGCCTGATCCTCGCCGGGATCGGCGGCGTCACCGTCGCGCTCGGCCTCTCCGGCCCGCTCGATCCGTCCGGGCTCCCGGCGCGCGTGGAGTTCGTGGTCCTCGCCCTGGTCGCCCTCGCGGTCGCCTCCGTGCTCGGTGCGGCGAAGGTCCTCGTGTATCTCAACGCGCTGCGGGCGCCGGTCCTCGCGGGCGATCGGATCGACGCGCTGCTGAACCGGGTCGCCGGTCCGCAGGACCCCTTCGCGGTGGGGGTCGCCGGTGGTCAGGCGCTGGTGCTCCTCCTCGTCGCCGGCCTCCCGTTCGCCGGGGTGGACGGCGCGATGCAGCTGCTGGTCGCGGGCGTGCTCGCGGTCGCGCTGGTGCTGCACCGGCGGTCCCCGGTCCTCGCCCTCTCGATCGCCTGGGCCGGCGCCGCCCTGCAGATGAGCGCGAGCCTCGCTCCCGGACCCGCGGATCTGGCCATCCTGGCCGTCCTCTTCGGCGCCGGCGCGTCGGAGTCGCGGCGGGTGCGGATCGCGGGCGCGGTGTCGGCCGTCCTCGGCGCCGTGGTCGCCGTCGTCTACCTCGTCCTCGTCTTCGACCTCGTCGCGAGCGCCTACGACGGCCTGCTGTCGGCCGGAGCCACCTTCGGCGGGATCCTCGCGACGCTCGGCCTCTCCTGGACCATCGGACTGCTCTCGCGCTCGGTCCGCCGGGCGCGGGAGGGCCAGACCCTGCGCGCGCAGGCCGAGCAGGAGCGCGCGCGGGCGCAGCGCGAGCTCGACACCGTGGAGGAGCGCAACCGGATCGCCCGCGACATGCACGACGTCGTCGCCCACTCCCTCGCCGTCGTGATCGCGCAGGCCGACGGCGCGCGCTACCTCGGCGCCACCAGCCCCGAGCAGACCGACGCCGCGCTGCTGACCATCTCCTCCGTCGCCCGGGACGCCCTCGGCGACGTGCGCGTGCTCCTCGCCCAGCTGCGGCACTCGCAGAGCGACGGCCCGCAGCCCGGCGCCCGCGACCTGCCGGCCCTCCTCGACAGCGTGGGCGGAGCCGGAGCCCCCGTCCGCGCCGACCTCGCCGTCGACCTGGAGGCGGTGCCGCGCGCCGTCGGTCTGGCCCTGTACCGCATCGCCCAGGAGGCGACCACGAACGCTCTCCGCCACGGCCGCCCGGGCTCGCCGCTCGACATCGCCCTGCGCCAGGACGGCGGCGAGCTCGCCCTGACCGTGCGCAACGCCCGGTGCGCCGACGTCGAGCGCGACTCCCTGCCGGGCGAGGGCCACGGCCTGGTCGGCATGCGCGAGCGCGCCGCGCTCGTCGGGGGAGTGCTCGCCGCCGGCCCGGTCGGGGACGACTTCGTCGTCGACGCGCGCCTGCCCTCCTCCCCGTCCCTCGCCCGCACCGCCCCACCCCTCGCCTCCGGAGGCAGCCCCGCATGACCGACACCATCCGCCTCGTCCTCGTCGACGACCAGGCCCTCTTCCGCGCCGGCATCCGCATGCTGCTCGGCTCGCAGCCCGATCTCGAGGTGGTCGGCGAGGCCTCGGACGGGGCGGAGGGCGCGGAGCTGGTCGCGCGGCTGGCCCCCGACGTCGTGCTGATGGACATCCGGATGCCGGGCGTCGACGGGATCGAGTCGACCCGGCGGATCCTCGCGGACGCGCAGGAGCGGCGGGTCCAGCCTCCGCGCATCCTCGTGCTGACGACCTTCGACCTCGACGAGGCGGCCGCGCGCGCCATCCGGGCGGGCGCGAGCGGCTTCCTCCTGAAGGACACGGAGCCCGGCTTCCTCCTCGCCTCCGTCCGCACCGTGCACGCGGGGACCGCCGTGGTCGCCGCCTCCGCGACCCGCGAGCTCTTCGAGCACTTCGGGGCGGCGGGCAGCGGACGCGAGACCCCGCCCGCCTTCGCGACCCTCACCGACCGCGAGCGCGAGATCTTCCACCTGGCCGCGCGGGGGATGAGCAACACCGAGATCGCGCGGGCCGAGTTCCTGAGCGAGGCGACGGTGAAGACGCACATCAGCCGCACCCTCGGCAAGCTCGGCCTGCGCGACCGCGTGCAGCTGGTGGTCTACGCCTACGAGAACGGCCTGGTCTCCTAGCGCGGGACGCCGGGGTGACGCGCCGCGGGGGCGGTGCTACCCTGACCGGGTGCGCTTCGGACAGCTCCTCCTTCTCCGCCGCGACGAGATCTGATCCTCAGGCCATCCTCGTCGCGGAGTCCGTCGTCGGCTGAACCATCCCTCGCCCGCGAGGTCGATCCGCATCCGGATCCCCGGGAGACCGCCCGACCGGCACCGCCCACCAGCGGAGCCGCACGCGAGCGGGATCGGTCACGAGCGAGAACAGACACGTGCGCACCACTGCGCCGGGAGAGCACCTCATGCTGAACAACCAGAAGCCGTCGCCCATGCCGATCGGCAAGTACCGTCCCTTCCACGAGCTGATCGCCGTGGACCTGCCCGACCGCACCTGGCCGTCGAAGCGCATCACGACCGCGCCCCGCTGGTGCGCCGTGGACCTCCGCGACGGCAACCAGGCGCTCATCGACCCGATGAGCCCCGAGCGCAAGCGCATCATGTTCGATCTGCTGGTCCGGATGGGCTACAAGGAGATCGAGGTCGGATTCCCGAGCGCGAGCCAGACCGACTTCGACTTCGTGCGCAGCCTCATCGAGGAGGGCGCGATCCCCGAGGACGTCACCATCCAGGTGCTGACCCAGGCCCGCGACCACCTGATCGAGCGCACCTACGAGTCGATCCGCGGCGCGCGCCAGGCGATCGTGCACCTCTACAACTCCACGAGCGTGCTGCAGCGCGAGGTCGTGTTCCGCAAGGACCGTCAGGGCATCATCGACATCGCGCTGGCCGGCGCCCGCAAGTGCCGCGAGATGGAGTCGACCGTCCCCGGCACGGCCGTCTACTACGAGTACTCGCCCGAGAGCTACACCGGCACCGAGCTCGACTTCGCCCGCGAGATCTGCGACCGGGTCGTCGAGGTCTTCGAGCCGACTCCCGAGCGCAAGGTCATCCTGAACCTGCCCGCCACCGTCGAGATGGCCACCCCGAACGTCTACGCCGACTCGATCGAGTGGATGAGCCGCAACCTCGCGCAGCGCGAGAACATCGTGCTGTCGCTGCACCCCCACAACGACCGCGGCACGGCCGTGGCGGCGGCCGAGCTGGGCTACCTGGCCGGTGCCGACCGGATCGAGGGCTGCCTCTTCGGCAACGGCGAGCGCACCGGCAACGTCGATCTGGTCGCGTTGGGCGTGAACCTCTTCACCCAGGGGATCGACCCGCAGATCGACTTCAGCGACATGGACGGCATCAAGCGCACCGCCGAGTACTGCAACCAGCTGCCCGTGCCCGAGCGCAGCCCCTGGGCGGGCGACCTGGTCTTCACCGCCTTCAGCGGCTCGCACCAGGACGCCATCAAGAAGGGCTTCGAGGCGATGCAGGCCGAGGCCGAGCGGACCGGCCGCAGCGTCGACGAGCTCACCTGGGCCGTGCCCTACCTGCCGGTGGACCCGAAGGACCTGGGCCGCTCCTACGAGGCGGTCATCCGCGTCAACTCGCAGTCCGGCAAGGGCGGAGTCGCGTACCTGCTGAAGACGGACCACGCGCTCGACCTGCCGCGCCGGCTGCAGATCGAGTTCTCGGGCGTCGTGCAGGCCAAGACCGACGCCGAGGGCGGCGAGGTCACGAGCGAGCAGATCTGGACGGTGTTCCAGGACGAGTACCTGCCCGCGCCCGCCGAGCGCGCCGACGAGAAGTGGGGCCGCTTCGAGCTGCTGCGCACGAACACGTCGAGCGATCTGGGCGGCAGCATCGCGCTGGACGCGGTCCTCCGGGTGGGCGACGAGCGCGTCTCGGCCAGCTCGCGGGGCAACGGCCCGATCAACGCCTTCGAGGCCGTGCTGGAGCAGCAGGGCGTCGAGGTCCGGGTCCTCGACTACGTCGAGCACGCGCTCAGCGCCGGCGGCGACGCGCTGGCCGCCTCGTACGTCGAGTGCACGGTGAACGGCCGCACCCTGTGGGGCGTGGGCGTGGACGCCGACATCTCGACCGCCTCCCTCAAGGCCATCGTCTCTGCCGTCAACCGCGCCCTGCGCGAGGAGGTCCCGGTCCGCGAGCTGGCCGGCGCCTCCGCCTGATCGCACCCGATCCCCGCCGGGGGAGCCGTGATGCGTCGCGGCTCCCCCGGCGTTCCCGTGCGCGGACCGCGCGGGACTCCGCTCCCTGCGTCCGGGTCGGCCGCCGCTAGGTCCGGCGGCGCCAGCGCAGGCGCGGCACCCCGTTGAGCGCGCGCTGCTCGGGCAGGCTCCAGCCGTAGCGGACCGCGAGCAGGCGGATGACCGTGGTCACGCCCACCGCGAGCGGCGCGGCGAAGTCGATCGTCACTCCGAAGCGCAGCGCGAGGACCAGGACGCCCGTGCCCACCGAGGCGGCGACCGCGTAGAGCGAGCCGACGTGCATCAGCGCGATCGGCCGGTTCAGCAGGATGTCGCGGACGACGGATCCGCCGACGGCCGAGACGGTGCCGACGAACACGGCCGGCACCTCCGGCACGCCGAGCGACAGGGCCTTCGTGGTGCCGATCGCGCCGAAGAGCCCGAGGGTCAGCGCGTCGAGGGCGGTGATCGTCCCGTCGACCCGGTTCAGCAGGTGCTGGAGCAGCATCCCGAGCAGTGAGGCGGTCACCGCGACGATCAGGTACGCGTCGGTGTGCAGGGCCACCAGGGGCGTCTGGAGCAGCAGATCGCGGAGCACGCCGCCGCCGAGGCCGGTGGCCGTGCCGATGATCGTGACGCCGAGCAGGTCGATCCGGCGGTCGCGGAACTCGCCCGCGAACATCGCGCCCTGGAGGCAGCCGATGGCGATCGCGAGCAGGTCGGCCCAGGCCGGGATCTCGAAGAGGGAGGCTGCCACCCGGACATCGTTCCACGGCGCGGGCCCTGCTCCGGCCGGGCTGCCAGCCGGGTGTCGGGGGTCGGGGGGATAATCGGTGGATGCCCACCTATCGCGACGAAGCCGTGGTGCTCCGCACGCACAAGCTGGGCGAGGCCGACCGCATCGTGACGCTGCTCTCGCGCAGCCACGGCAAGATCCGCGCGGTGGCGAAGGGCGTGCGCAAGACCGGCTCCAAGTTCGGCTCGCGGCTCGAGCCGTTCATGGTCGCCGACCTCCAGCTCTACGAGGGCCGGAGCCTCGACATCGTCGCGCAGGCCGAGTCGCTCGGCGCCTACGGTGCGCTGATCGCCGCCGACTACGACAGCTACACGGCCGCGAGCGCGATGGTCGAGACGGCGGACCGCCTCACCGACGCGGACGCCTCCCTGCAGCAGTACCTGCTGCTCGTCGGGGCCCTGCGATCGCTCTCGAAGCACGAGCACGAGCCGGTGCTGACGCTCGACTCCTACCTCCTGCGGGCGCTCTCGATCGCGGGCTGGGCGCCCAGCTTCGAGGACTGCGCGCGCTGCGGCGCCCCCGGGCCCCACGGCGCGGTCGTGGTGCAGCTCGGAGGCGTCGTCTGCGCCGACTGCACGCCGCCCGGAGCACCGCGGGTCGCTCCGGAGGTCGTGGTCCTGCTGGGTGCGCTGCTCACGGGAGACTGGGCCCACGCCGAGACCACCGAGCCGACCACGCGGTCGCGGGCGAGCGGAGTGGTCGCCGCCTACACGCAGTTCCACCTCGAACGCGGTCTGAGATCCCTGGAGCACGTCACCCGATGAAGCCCTTCACCCACAAGGACGCCGAGCCGTACCGCCCCCTCGACTGGACCGGGATCCATCCGCCCGCGATCCCGCGGAAGGCCGTTCCGGGGCACGTCGCCATCGTGATGGACGGCAACGGCCGCTGGGCGAACTCCCGCGGCCTGACGCGGATCGAGGGGCACAAGCGCGGCGAGACGGCGCTGCTGGACGTCGTGGCCGGAGCGATCCAGATCGGCGTGAAGCACCTCAGCGTCTACGCGTTCTCGACCGAGAACTGGAAGCGCTCGCCCGAGGAGGTGCGCTTCCTGATGGGCTTCAACCGCGACGTGCTGCACCGCCGCCGCGATCAGCTCAACGAGTGGGGCGTGCGCATCCGCTGGGCCGGCCGGAAGCCGCGCCTGTGGGCGTCGGTGATCAACGAGCTGCAGTTCGCCGAGCGGATGACCGCGGACAACGACGTGCTCACCCTCACCATGTGCGTCAACTACGGCGGGCGCACCGAGATCGCCGACGCGGTGCAGCGGCTCGCCGCCGAGGTCCAGGCAGGGCGGCTCAAGCCCTCCGGCATCTCCGAGAAGACGATCGCCCGGGCGCTCTACGTGCCCGAGATGCCGGACGTCGACCTCTTCGTGCGCTCCTCCGGCGAGCAGCGCACCAGCAACTTCCTGCTCTGGCAGAGCGCCTACGCCGAGATGGTGTTCCTCGACCGGCTCTGGCCGGACTTCACGCGGACCGACCTCTGGGACGCGATCGAGCACTACTCCGGCCGCTCCCGTCGCTTCGGCGGCGCGGTCGACGTGCCGGGGGCCTCCTCGTGATCCGGGCCGGGATCGTCGGCTTCGGGCTCGCCGGCAGCGTCTTCCACGGTCCGTTCCTCGCGGCCGACCCGGCGTTCGAGGTCGTCGCCGTCTCCACCCGCGACGCCGGTCGGAGAGCCGCGGCCTCCGCCGCGCATCCGGAGGCCCGGATCGTGCCCGACCTCGACGCGGTGCTCGCCGAGCGGCCGGAGCTGGTCGTGCTCGCCTCGCCGCCGTCGGTGCACCGGGAGCAGGCCGTCCGGGTGCTCGAGGCCGGGGTCGCCGTCGTGATCGACAAGCCCTTCGCACCGAGCACGGCCGACACGGACGCGGTCATCGCCGCCTCCGAGCGGAGCGGTGCGCCCGTCTTCGTCTTCCAGAACCGGCGCTGGGACGCCGATCTGCTCACCCTCCGCCGCCTCCTGGGCGAAGGGGTCCTCGGCGAGGTCCTCCGCTTCGAGTCGACCTTCGAGCGCTGGAGCGCGCCGAAGACGGGCCGGTGGCAGAGCGAGACGGGTCCGGCCGAGGGTGGCGGGATCCTCTTCGATCTCGGCAGCCACCTGGTCGACCAGGCGCTGCTGCTGTTCGGCCCGGCGGTCGTCACGGCGGCCGAGACCCGGACCGTCCACGAGGGCTCCGCGAGCGAGGACGACGCGTTCGTCTCGCTCCTGCATCACAGCGGCGTCCGCTCCCACCTCACCATGAGCCGCGTCGCCCGGGCGACCGGCCCCCGCTTCCGCGTGCTCGGCACCCGCGCCGCCTTCAGCGTCGACGGTCTCGATCCGCAGGAGACCGCGCTCCGCACCGGCGGCGCCCGACCGGACGACGACGGCTTCGGCGAGGTCGCGCCGGAGGGATGGGGCGTCCTCGTCGACGACTCCGGCGCACACCCCGTGCCGAGTGAGCGGGGACGATACGCCGCGTTCCTCGAGCAGGTCGCGCGGTCCCTCCAGGACGGCGCTCCCTCGCCGGTCGACGTCCGCGAGGCCCGCGAGGTCGTCGCCGTGCTCGAGCAGGCGCACGCCCTCGCCGCCCGCTGACCGGGCCCGCCGCCGGCGCGCCCGGTCGCTCCCCGGTCTTGGCGATCCGGCTCCGGAGCGTCATCCTCGAGAGGTGAGCACCGCACTGCCGAACTCCGCCGACCTGCGCGCGCGCTTCGCCGGTGCCCGCGGCTACCACAACGCCTGCACCCTCGGCCTGCCGCCGCGGCAGACCGTCGAGGCGCTGCGGGCGGACCTCGACGGCTGGTCGTCCGGGGAGAGCACGGCCGCCGCCTACGGCGCTGTCGCCGAGCGCGCGCGGGCCTCGTTCGCCGCGATCGCCGGCGTCCCGGTCGACCGTGTCGCGATCGGCTCGCAGACCTCCGCCATGGCCGCCGTGCTCGCCGCCTCGCTGCCCGACGGGGCCCGCGTGCTCTGCGTGGACGGCGACTTCTCCTCCATCGTGTTCCCCTTCCTCGCCCAGGCGCACCGCGGAGTGACCGTGCGCTCCGTCGCGCTCGAGGCGCTGTCCGACTCCGTCGAGGACGGGGACGACCTCGTCGTCTTCTCCGCCGTGCAGTCCAGCAGCGGAGCGCTCGCCGATCTCGACTCCGTCCTCAAGGCGGCCGCGCGCCACCGAGTGCGGACCGCGTGCGACCTGACGCAGGCGGCCGGCGTCCTGCCGGTCGACGCCTCCCGCTTCGACGCGACCCTCACCCACGCCTACAAATGGCTGTGCTCGCCGCGCGGAGTGGCGTTCCTCACCGTCTCGCCCGCCTACGCGGCCGAGCTCGTCCCCGTGCAGGCGGGCTGGTACTCGGGGGAGGACGTGTGGTCGTCCTGCTACGGACCGGCCATGCACCTGGCCGAGAACGCCCGCCGCTTCGACGTCTCGCCGGCCTGGCAGGCGTTCGCCGGCGCCGAGGCGTCGCTCGCTCTGTTCCGCTCGCTCGACCTCGACGCGGTCTGGGCGCACGCCTCCGGCCTCGGCGACCTGCTGTGCGAGCGGCTTGACCGGGAGCCTCAGCACCGGGCGCTCGTGTCCTGGCCGGACGAGGGGGGAGCGGACCTGGAGCTGCTGCAGGCTGCGGGTCTGCGCGTCTCGGGCCGCGGCGGCCGGCTCCGCATCGCCTTCCACCTCTGGAACGACGAGTCCGACGTGGACGAGCTCGTCCGCGTGCTGCGGGAATAGCGGGGCGCCCCCTCCGTTGTCCTGGGGGTGAGTGCTGAGCCGAGCCCCCTGTCCGTCGACGTCTGGTCCGACATCGCCTGCCCCTGGTGCTACATCGGGAAGCGCCGGTTCGAGCGCGGGCTCGAGGCCTTCCGCGCCGCGCACCCCGAGGCTCCGGAGGTCGTCGTGGAGTACCGCAGCTTCGAGCTCTCGCCGGACACGCCGGAGGACTACCGCGGGGGAGAGGCGGCGTTCCTCGCCGAGCACAAGGGGATCCCGGAGGCGCAGGCGCAGCAGATGCTCGACTCCGTCACGGCGATCGCGGCGGGCGTCGGCCTCGACTACCACTTCGAGTCGGTGCGCCATGTCAAGACGGTCACCGCCCACCAGGCGCTCCACCACGCCAAGGAGAACGGACTGCAGCTCGAGCTCGTCGAGCGTCTCCTGAGCGCGTACTTCGTCGAGGGCCGCGACCTGGCCGATCCGGAGGTGCTCGCCTCGCTCGCCGGCGAGGTCGGGCTCGACCCGGCGGAGACGCGCCGCGCTCTCGAGGACCGGCGCTACCTCGGGCGGGTGCAGTCCGACATCGCGCAGGCCCGCGAGTACGGGATCTCGGGGGTGCCGTTCTTCGTCCTCGACGGGCGCTTCGGCGTCTCCGGCGCCCAGGAGCCGGCGGCGTTCACCGAGGTCCTCGAGCACGTGCTGGAGCAGCGGGCGGCCGTCGCGTGAGCGGGCCGTTCGAGATGCTCGGCGACTCCGGCGGGCCGCTGTGCGAGGACGGCGTCTGCGCCGTGCCGCAGGCCGCGGAAGCGCAGGCCGAGGTGCCGCCGATCACCGCGGAGGCTCCTCCACGGTGATGTCGGCGACGGTCGCGCCGTAGGCGGCCACGAGGGCGTCCGCGTCGACGAAGGCGCTGCGCCCGTCGGCGCCGGCTCCCATCGCGACGCGGCGGCCGAGGATCCGCTCGTCGGCGTAGACCGGCCAGGCCGTCGTGGACCCGATCGGGGTGATGGTGCCGCGCCGGTAGCCGGTCGCCTCGAGGGCGGCCGTCTCGTCCGGGAGGCGGAGCTTGTTCACTCCGACCACCGCGCGCAGCTTCGGCCACGCGATCTGCCGCCCGCCGGGGACCAGGGCGAACAGGTAGCCGCCGTCGTGGCGCTTCACCACGAGCGACTTCACGATGTCGCCGGGCTCGATGCCGAGCAGCGCGGCCGCCTCGTGCAGGCTGCCGGCAGCGGGCCTCTCCACGATCTCGACCGCAAGGCCGCGGGCGGACGCGTCCGCCTCCAGCCGCTGCGAACCGTCCTCCACAGGTGTGCTCCCGTTCATCTCTCCACCTCTCCGCTCGTCACTCCGCCTTCCCCAACACAGGATCTGGGAGAATCGATACCGATGTCCTCCACTCTCACGGCCGCCCCGCCCGCGCGCACCGCGCCGGCGCTCCGGATCGGCCCCCTCGAACTCGACGCGCCGGTGGTGCTCGCCCCCATGGCGGGCATCACCAACACGGCGTTCCGCCGCCTCTGCCGCGAGTTCGGCAACGGCCTCTACGTGAGCGAGATGATCACCTCCCGCGCGCTCGTCGAGCGCACGCCGGAATCGATGCGCCTCATCCGCCACCACCCCAGCGAGTCGGTGCGCTCGATCCAGCTCTACGGAGTGGACCCGGTCACCGTCGCCGAGGCGGTCACCATGCTCGTCGCCGAGGACCGGGCCGACCACATCGACCTCAACTTCGGCTGCCCCGTGCCCAAGGTCACCCGGAAGGGCGGGGGAGCGGCCCTGCCGTGGAAGCTCCCGCTGTTCCGGCAGATCGTCGAGGGCGCCGTGAAGGCCGCCGGCGACGTCCCGCTCACCGTCAAGATGCGCAAGGGCATCGACCCGGACCACCTCACCTACCTCGAGGCCGCCCGTGCCGCCGAGGGCGCCGGGGTCGCGTCGATCGCGCTGCACGCGCGCACCGCCTCCGAGTTCTACAGCGGGCACGCCGACTGGTCGGCGATCGCCACGCTCAAGGAGACGGTCACGAGCGTGCCCGTGCTGGGCAACGGCGACATCTGGTCGGCCGAGGACGCGCTGCGGATGATGGCCGAGACGGGCTGCGACGGAGTCGTCGTCGGTCGCGGCTGCCTCGGGCGCCCCTGGCTCTTCGGCGACCTCGCCGCCGCGTTCGCCGGCTCCGACGAGCGGTTCCGCCCTTCGCTCGGACAGGTCGCCGAGGCGTTCCGCCGCCACGCGGAGCTGCTCGTCGACTTCTTCGAGAGCGAGGAGCGCGGCTGCCGCGACATCCGCAAGCACGTCGCCTGGTACTTCAAGGGCTACGCCGTCGGCGGCGACCTCCGCGCTCGCCTGGCCACCGTCGAGTCGCTCGCGCAGCTCGACGAGCTCCTGGCGACGCTCGACTGGACGCAGCCCTATCCGGGCGAGGCGGCCGAGGGGCAGCGGGGCCGCGCCGGCTCGCCCAAGGTCCCCTCCCTCCCGGACCGCTGGCTCGAGTCCCGCGAGCTCGACGCCGGGCAGCGCGACGCGGTCTCGGCCGCCGAGATCCACAACAGCGGTGGATGACCGCGCGCTCTGGGGGTACTCGCTCGTCGACACCGAGCGATTCCTGCCGGAGGACCACTCGACCCGCCGCTCCGACTTCGCCCGCGACCGCGCCCGGCTCTTCCACTCCAGCGCGCTCCGCCGCCTGGCCGCGAAGACCCAGGTGCTCAGCCCCACGGCGGGCGTCGACTTCGCGCGCAACCGCCTGACCCACTCGCTCGAGGTGGCGCAGATCGGCCGGGAGCTCGCCACGAGCCTCGACCTCGACCCCGACGTCGTCGACACGGCCTGCCTCGCGCACGACATCGGGCATCCGCCGTTCGGGCACAACGGCGAGCGCGCGCTCAACACCTGGGCCGAGGGGATCGGCGGCTTCGAGGGCAACGCGCAGACCTTCCGGCTGCTCACGCGGCTCGAGCCGAAGGTGTTCGGCGACGACGCCCGCCCCTACGGGCTGAACCTCACCCGCGCCAGCATCGACGCGAGCTGCAAGTACCCCTGGCCCGACACGCGCTCGGTGGCCGACCCGTCGGGGCGCGCCAAGTTCGGCTTCTACGCCGACGACGCCCCCGCGTTCGCCTGGATGCGCGAGGGCGCCCCCGAGGGGGTGCGCTGCATCGAGGCCGAGGTGATGGACCTCTCGGACGACATCGCCTACTCCGTGCACGACTTCGAGGACGCGGTGGTCTCCGGCTACATCGACGTCGAAGCACTCGGCTCCCGCGCCGACCACGAGGACCTCGTGCAGTCGATGCACTCCTGGGTCGGCGGGGAGGTCGGACACGACGAGCTCGTCGCCGCCTTCGACCGTCTCGACTCGCTCGACGTGTGGGTCTCCTCCTGGGACGGCTCCCGCCGCGACCAGGCCCGGCTCAAGAACCTCACCAGCCAGCTCATCGGCCGCTTCGCCGCCGCCGCCACCGAGGCCACCCGCGAGGCGTACCAGCACCCCGACCTCGTCCGCTTCGGCGGCCACGTCGTCGTCCCCCGCGAGCAGCAGGCCGAGATCGCCGTGCTCAAGGGGATCGTCGCGACGTTCGTGATGTCGCGGAACACCCGCCAGCCCATCTACGCCCAGCAGCGCGAAGTCCTCACCCGCCTCGCCGACACCCTCCTCGACCGCGGCCCGGGAACCCTCGAGCCCGGCTTCGCCGAGGACTGGCACGCCGCCCCCGACGACGACGCCCGCCGCCGCGTCGTCGTCGACCAGGTCGCCAACCTCACCGACCAGAGCGCCCTCGCCTGGTTCGAGAGGCTGTGCTGATGCGCTGAGCCGGGCGGCGCCCGGCTCAGCTGTGCCGCCGGTCCCTGCTCGGCGTCACCGCGGTCGGCTTGTCGAGGTGGTGCGTTCCAGGGAGCGGGGTGCGTCCGCCTGAGGCGATCCGCTGTTACGCGGATCGTCCGTTCGGCGGTGCTCGATTGCACGCCGGTCCTCGCCCGGCGTGGCGCGGTCGGCGGTGCTCGATTCCACGCCGGTCCCTGCCCGGCGTGGCGCGGTCGGCTTGGCGACGTGGTGCGTTTCGTGGAGCGGGGTGCGTCCGCCTAGGGCGATCCGCTGGCACGCGGATCGGCCGTTCGGCGGTGCCGGTGGCACGCCGGTTCTCGGCCGGCGTGGCGCGGTCGGCGGTGCTCGATTCCACGCCGGTCCCTGCCCGGCGTGGCGCGGTCGGCTTGTCGAGGTGGTGCGTTCCAGGGAGCAGGGTGCGTCCGCCTAGGGCGATCCGCTGGGACGCGGATCGGCCGTTCGGCGGTGCCGGGGGCACGCCCGTCACCGCCAGGCGTCACCGCGGTCGGCTTGTCGGGGTGGTGGGTTCCAGGGAGCCGGGTGCGTCGTCTGAGGCGATGTGCTGGTGTGCGGGTCGGCCGGTCGGCTCGGAGGGCGGGGAGGGCACCGCACCGCGAGGCGCGGAGGGGCGCGGGGCGGCGGGTACGGTGAGGGCGTGGGAGCGGAGCGGACACGGCAGCGGATCCTCGAGGCGGCGACGGAGGAGTTCGCGGCGCACGGGCTGGCGGGAGCGCGGGTCGACCGCATCGCGGCACGGTCGGGGATGAGCAAGCCGATGCTGTACTCGCACCGGCCGACGGCGCGCGAGGCCGTCGCCGCCGTCGTCCGCGTCAGCGCGGAGGGGTACTCCGCGCCCGGCACTCCTGCCGGCTGCTTCGTGCTGAGCGAGCCGCGGCTCGAGGCCCGTCACCGCGAGATGGAGGCGCTCGTCGCTGCCCGGGTCGAACGCGGGATCGAGGAGGGCGACGTGCCGCCGGAGACGGACGCCGGATCCGTCGCCGCCTTCGTCGTCGCCGTGCTCAGCGGGATGTCGACGCAGGCCCGCGACGGAGCACCGGCGGACCGCATCGCGGTGATCGGCGAGCTCGCACTCGGCGCGCTGCCGGCGGCCACGGGCGTGCGAGCCGCAGGGCGCACGCCGGGAGCTCCCGGATGAGACTGCGTCGGCCGCGTCTCGGCCTCCTCGCCCTGGTCGTCGCGGGGCTGCTGCTGGTCCAGCCCGCCGCGGCCTCGGCGGCACCGCTGCTCCCTCCCGCGAACGGCGTCCTCGACTACCAGCTGGGAGGCGCCTACGCTCCGGCGTCGAGCGTCACCATCGTCGACCGCGACCGCACGGACGCGCCCGCCGCCGGCCGCTACAGCATCTGCTACGTGAACGCCTTCCAGACCCAGCCCGGCGAGAGCGCCGCCTTCGCGAAGCGGCACCCCGAGCTCCTGGTGAGGCGAGCGGACGGGAAGCCCCTCGCCGATCCGGGCTGGCCGGACGAGTACCTCTTCGACGTCTCGACCTCCGCGAAGCGGACCGCTCTGCTCGCGATCGTCGGCGCCTGGATCGACGGATGCGCCGAGGACGGCTTCGACGCCGTCGAGGCCGACAATCTGGACAGCTACACCCGCTCGGGCGGGAGGCTGACGAAGTCGCAGGCGCTGGCGTTCGCCACCCTCCTGACGGCGCGCGCTCACCGCTCCGGCCTGGCGATCGGCCAGAAGAACGGAGCCGATCTCGCCGCTGCCGGGAAGAGGACGGTCGGCTTCGACTTCGCCGTCGTCGAGGAGTGCCAGGTCTACGACGAGTGCGCGGCGTACACGGACGTCTACGGGCGCCAGGTCTACGAGATCGAGTACACCGACAACGGCCGGTCCGCCTACTCCGAGGCCTGCGCCGCGCAGGGCCGGAGCATCTCGGTCACCCTCCGCGACCGCGACGTCGTCCCCCGTGGCGCACCGGGCTACGTGAACCGGCACTGCTGACGCCGGGCGGACGCTACCGCAGGGCTCCCAGCACGACGGCCGCGGCGCGGGCGACCAGCGCGTCGTCGTAGTCCGCCTCGGGGTCGTTGCGCGCCGAGAGGATCGACAGCACGACCGCGTCCCGCCTGGGAGGCGTCACCACGGCGACGTCGTTGCGGATCCCGCCGGCGCCCCCGGACTTGTCCGCGACGCTCCAGCCGGCCGGAGCGCCCGCCCGGACGAGAGTGTCGCCGGTCGCGTTGCCGCTCATCCAGTCGAGCAGGAGCGCCCGGTCCTCCGCGGACAGCACGTCACCTGTGGCGACCGCGGCGAGGTCCGCCGTGAACGAGGCCGGGGTGGTGGTGTCGTCGATGCTGCCGGGCTCGATCGTGTTCAGAGCGGGCTCCTCGTTCACCACCTCGGTGGTGGTGTCGCCGAGAGCCTCGAGTCCACGGTCGAGGGCGGAGGGTCCGCCGAGGCGCCGGAGGACGAGATTCAGCGCTGTGTTGTCGCTCCGGCGGACGGCCGCCTCGGCGAGCTGCGACAGCGGCAGGCCGGTGGCGGTGCTCTCCTCCGTGACGGGGGAGTAGCCCGCCGCCTCGACGTCGGCGACGGTCCAGGTGACCACCTCGTCCCGCTCGGCGGCGGGGACGGTGCGCAGGAACTCCGCTGCGGCGAGGGCTTTGAGGCTCGAGGCGAAGCCGAAGCGCTCGTCGGCCCGGTGATGGACCCGGCGGCCCGAGCCGGTGTCGACGGCGCTGACGCCGATCCGGGCGTCGAACTCGTTCTCGAGCGCGGCCAGCTCGGCGGAGACGTCGATCGGAGGAGGGGTGGCGGAGGACACCGACGACGGCACCGAGGCGGACGACGGCGGCGCGACCGGGGTGTCCGCCGTGGTGGTGCACCCTGCGAGGGCCAGGAGGAGGGCGGAACCCGCGAGTGCGCGGAGGGTCCGCGACGACCCTCTCGAACGGTTCACAGCGCGGAGTAGACGACGGAGAAGGCGACGGCGGCCGCCGCGGTGACGCCGAGCGCCGCGAGCGAGACGAGTGCCCGAGGCCTCCTCCGCACGACGGCCAGGACGAGGAAGCCCGCGCCCAGGACGATCTGGAGCCACCAGTACACCGGACTCGTGGTGTCGGCGACCGCGCCCAGCGCCCAGACGCCCTCGCCGATCAGCACGCCCGAGAGCGGCGCGACGGCCAGGACGCGCCACGTCCTCGAGCCGTGGAGGGTGAGTGCGGCGGCGGCCCCCAGGATCGGCCCGGCGGGGACGGCGAGCAGCCAGAAGACGTCCGTGAAGGGAGGCGAGTAGCCGAAGCCGCGCGCCGCGGTCACCAGGTCGTAGCCCTCGAGAAGCGCCCAGAAGCTCAGCAGGCCGAGCGCGGCCCCCGCTGCCGGTCGGGCGCCGCCGAGGCGCACGAGCGCGAACACGAGCATGGACCAGCCCCCGGAGGAGTTGGCGAACGAGCTCACCGACGGCGGGAGGGAGCCCTGCAGCAGGCTGGTGAGCCCGCCCAGGACGAGACCGCCGAGCAGGGCGACGAGCAGAGCACGCAGGAGAGGCGGGCGGGAGGCGGCAGGGGGCATGGGTCGATTCTCGGAGACGGCGGGCGGGTGCGGATCAGGGATGACCCTGATCTCGGGGTGCGGGTGGATCACAGGTCTCGGGGTGATCCGCGCCGCCCTGGTGCAGTTCTCCCCACCCCGGCTCGGCGGCTCCGGCGGCCGATACGATGGACCCCATGCCTCGGATCCGACAGTCAGATGTCGAGGAGGTCAAGGCGCGGGTGAACATCGGCGACGTGATCGGCGAGTACGTCACGCTGAAGTCGGCCGGCATCGGCTCGCTGAAGGGCCTCTGCCCCTTCCACGACGAGCGCAGCCCCAGCTTCCACGTCCGCCCGCAGGCCGGCTTCTACCACTGCTTCGGCTGCCAGGAGTCGGGCGACGTCTACAGCTTCGTCATGAAGATGGACCACAGCTCGTTCAGCGAGACCGTCGAGCGCCTCGCCGGGCGGATCGGCTTCCCGCTGCAGTACGAGGACGGCGACGGCCGCGCGCCCGAGACCGGCGGGCGAGCGCGCCTCCTCGCCGCGAACGACGCCGCGGAGGAGTACTTCCGCGAGCAGCTCGCGACCCCGGGCGCCGACGTCGGTCGGCGCTTCCTCGGCGAGCGGGGCTTCGACCGCGCCGCCGCCGACCGCTTCGGCGTCGGCTTCGCACCCGACGGCTGGGACGGGCTCACGACCGCGCTCAAGCGCCGCGGCTTCTCGGAGGAGGAGCTGACCACAGCCGGCCTGGTCAGCAGCAACAACCGCGGCGGCGTCTACGACCGCTTCCGCGGCCGCCTCGTCTGGCCGATCCGCGACGTGACCGGCCAGACCGTCGGCTTCGGCGCCCGCCGCCTCCTCGAGGAGGACAAGGGCCCCAAGTACCTCAACACCCCCGAGACGCCCGTCTACCACAAGTCCCAGGTGCTCTACGGGCTCGACCTCGCCAAGCGGGACATCTCCCGCGGGCACCGGGTGGTCGTCGTCGAGGGCTACACGGACGTCATGGCCTGCCACCTCGCCGGCGTCACCACCGCGGTCGCCACCTGCGGCACCTCCTTCGGCGTCGACCACATCAAGGTGCTGCGCCGGGTGCTGGGCGACGACAGCGGCGTCGGCGAGGTCGTCTTCACCTTCGACCCCGACGCGGCGGGCCAGAAGGCGGCGATGCGCGCGTTCCAGGAGGAGCACCGCTTCGCCGCGCAGACCTTCGTCGCCGTCGCGCCCGAGGGCCTGGACCCCTGCGACCTCCGCCTGAACCGCGGAGACGACGCCGTCCGCCGCCTCATCGACGACAAGAAGCCGATGTTCGAGTTCGTTATCAGGCAGCTGCTGGACCGCTACGACCTCGAGACGGTCGAGGGCCGGATCGCGGCCCTGCGCGCGGCCGCCCCGGTCGTCGCCGAGATCCGCGACCCGGCGCTGCGGCCCGGCTACTCCCGCGAGCTCGCCCGGATGCTCGGCCTGGACATGGCCGAGGTCAACTCCGCCGTGCGCTCCGCCGGATCCCGGCCCCGCTCCTCCGGACCCGAGGGCCGCGACCAGCAGGGCGGGCGGGGCGGCGGCGAATCGTCCGCGGCCGAGGCGCCCCTCGGCGCGGGCATCGCCGACCTCCCCGTCGACGTCGTCACGCGCATCGAGCGCGAGGCGCTGATGGCGATGCTCCAGCTGCCCCAGGCGATGGGTCCGGAGCTCCTGGCCCGGGCGGCGCACGCGGCGGTCACCAACGAGACCCTCCGCGTGGTCCGCGACGCCGTGGTCGCGAACCTCGAGCGGGCGGAGGACCGCGACTGGGTCGAGCACGTCGCCGACGACGTCCCCGGCCCCTTCGCCTCGCTGGTGCGCCAGCTCGCGGTGGCGCCGATCCCGGCCGCCGACGAGGAGGGGCTCGCCCGCTACTCCCGCGACGTGGCGATCTCGCTCATCGAGCGCGACCTGCTCCGCGAGATCGCCGAGCTGCGCGGGGCGCTCCAGCGCGCGTCCGCCGATCCGGTGATGGCGCGCGCGGTGCAGGTGCGACTGGTCGAGCTCGAGCGCGAGAAGCGGGCGCTGCGCTCGGAGTGAGCGTGTTGCGGTCGTGTGAAGAAATCGGCCGCACGCCCGTGCCGGTTCGGAGAGCGCTTCCAACTGTGTTACCTATGAGGAACAGCAATGCGGGCGTCCAGTGTCGTGACGCCACAGCCCACAGGAGATCTGTGTGCCGAGAGTCCGCGCGCCCGGAGCGCGCCCGCATCCCATCCTTGACAGGAAGAGGCAGACGGAGATGAATTCCGCATCCACTCGCGGCACCCGTGCACTGGCCGCCGCCGCAGGCTTCGCCGCGGTCGCGCTCGTGCTGACGGGCTGCGCCGCCGGCGGGAACGACTCGTCCGGCGGCAGCGCCGGAGGGGCCCTGACCATCGGCACCACCGACAAGATCACGACGCTCGACCCCGCGGGCTCCTACGACAACGGCTCGTTCGCCGTGATGAACCAGGTGTTCCCGTTCCTGATGAACACCCCCTACGGCAGCCCGGACGTCGAGCCCGACATCGCCGAGTCGGCGGAGTTCACCGCTCCCACGGAGTACACCGTGAAGCTGAAGGAGGGACTGAAGTGGGCCAACGGCCACGACCTCACCTCCTCCGACGTGAAGTTCTCCTTCGACCGCCAGGTCGGCATCGCGGCCGAGAACGGCCCCTCCTCGCTCCTGGCGAACCTCGACAGCGTCGCGGCTCCGGACGACACGACCGTGGTCTTCACGCTGAAGTCCGAGAACGACCAGACCTTCCCGCAGATCCTCTCGAGCCCCGCCGGCCCGATCGTGGACGAGGAGGTCTTCTCGGCCGACGAGCTGACCGCGGACGCCGACATCGTCTCGGGCGACGCCTTCGCCGGCCAGTACACGATCGCGAACTACGACGTGAACAACCTCATCCAGTACAAGGCCTACCCGGACTACCAGGGCGTTCTCGGCGAGGCGAAGACGGACACCGTCAACGTCAAGTACTACGCGGACTCGTCCAACCTCAAGCTGGACATCCAGGAGGGGAACATCGACGTCGCGTTCCGCAGCCTCTCGGCGACGGACATCGACGACCTCCGCGGCAACGACACGGTCAAGGTCGTGGACGGCCCCGGCGGCGAGATCCGCTACATCGTCTTCAACTTCGACACCCAGCCCTTCGGCGCGACGACCGGTGAGGCCGACAGCGCCAAGGCCCTCGCCGTGCGCCAGGCCGTCGCCGACCTGATCGACCGCGACGAGATCGCCGACCAGGTCTACAAGGGCACCTACACCCCCCTCTACTCCTACGTCCCCGCCGGCCTGACCGGCGCGGTCGAGCCGCTCAAGTCGCTCTACGGCGACGGCAACGGCGCGCCCGACGCCGACAAGGCGAAGGCGACCCTCGAGGCCGCCGGCGTCACCGCTCCGGTCACCCTGAACCTGCAGTACTCGAACGACCACTACGGTCCGTCCTCGGGCGACGAGTACGCGCTGATCAAGGACCAGCTGGAGTCGACCGGCCTCTTCACCGTGAACCTGCAGACCACGGAGTGGGTGCAGTACTCGAAGGACCGCTCGAGCGACGTCTACCCGGCGTACCAGCTCGGCTGGTTCCCCGACTACTCCGACGCCGACAACTACCTCTCGCCGTTCTTCATCAAGGAGAACTTCCTCGCGAACCACTTCGACGACGCCGAGGTGCAGAGCCTGATCGCGCAGCAGGTCTCGACCACCGACGCCGACGCGCGCACCGCGCTGATCGAGCAGATCCAGGAGAAGGTCGCGGCGCAGCTCTCGACCGTCCCCTACCTGCAGGGCTCGCAGGTCGCGGTCGTCGGCAGCACCGTGAGCGGAGCCGAGGACACCCTCGACGCCTCGTTCAAGTTCCGCTACGCGGCACTCAGCAAGGGCTGATCCACCCCCTCGCGGCCGGCGCCTCCCCGACAGGAGGCGCCGGCCGTTCTCCACGAAAGGCATCACGTGACGACAGCCACGACGGCTGCGGCGACGGCGCCCACCCGGCGACCGCGCGGCTCCGGGGGCGGACTCGGGCGCTACCTGCTCGTCCGCTTCCTGCTCATCATCCCCACCGTCTTCATCCTCGTGACGCTGGTGTTCCTCCTCATGCGCTCCACGGGCGACCCGATCACGGCGGCCCTCGGCGGCCGCCTGACCGCGGACCAGCTCGCCGAGCGCGTAGCCGCCGCCGGCTACGACCGGCCGCTGATCGTGCAGTACCTCGAGTACCTCGGCAAGCTGCTGACCGGCGATTTCGGCACCACCCTGAGCGACAACCGCCCCGTCACCGAGGTGCTCCTCACCTACGGCGCTGCGACGGTCGAGCTCGCCTTCTACGCCCTGATCGTGGCGTTCCTGGTCGGCATCCCGCTCGGGATGCTCGCCGCCTACCACCGCGACCGCACGCCCGACGCGGTGCTGCGCATCTTCGCGATCCTCTGCTACGCGACCCCGGTGTTCTTCGCGGGCCTGCTGCTGAAGCTGGTGTTCTCCGTCTGGCTGAAGTGGTTCCCCGTCGCCGGGCGCGCCTCGACGAGCACCGAGCTCTCGCTCCAGTTCCTCGAGAACAAGACCGGCATCTACCTGATCGACGCGATCCAGACCGGCGACCCCGCCGCGATCTCGGACGTGCTCTCGCACGCGGTGCTCCCCGCCGTCGCACTGGGCCTGCTCACCGCGGGCATCTTCCTGCGCCTGGTGCGCACCAACGTGATCGGCACGCTCGGCACCGACTACGTGGACGCGGCGCGCTCGCGCGGCGTCAGCGAGTTCCGGCTCGTCCGCACCCACGCCTACCGGCCGGCGCTCATCCCGATCATCACCGTGATCGGCCTGCAGATCGCCCTGCTGCTCGGCGGCGCCGTCCTCACCGAGACCACCTTCGAGTGGAAGGGCCTCGGCTTCCAGCTCGCCGAGTACCTCCAGGCCCGCGACTTCGTGGCCGTGCAGGGCATCGTCGCCCTGCTCGCCGTCATCGTGGCGCTGACCAACTTCATCGTCGACGTCATCGCGGCGCTCATCGACCCGCGAGTGAGGTACTGAGCATGAGCACCACCTCCCCGGCGCGTCCGCGCCGCCGCCTCGTCGATCGCCTGCCGGTCGTCCACCAGCTCCGGCAGAGCGTCGGCCTCCAGCGGGGGATGCTCGTCACCGGTCTGATCATCACCGGCGCGTTCCTGCTGGTGGCCCTGTTCGCGCCCCTGATCGCGCCCTACGGCTACTCGCAGCTGCGCTCGGGCGGCGAGTCGTTCGGCGCGCAGGAGCCGCCGAGCGCGGAGCACCTGCTCGGCACCACCGTCGGCGGCTACGACGTCCTCTCGCGAGTGATCTGGGGAGCGCAGACCGCGTTCCTCGTGATCGTCGTCGCCGTGGTCCTGTCGATCTTCCTCGGCGTCTTCCTCGGCCTCGTCTCCGGCTACCTCGGCGGCTGGCTCGACCGCGTGCTCGTCGTGATCTGCGACGCGATCTACGCGTTCCCGACCCTGCTGCTGGCGATCGTGATGTCGATCGTCATCTCCGGCGGGCAGTCGAACCTCTGGGCCGGCATCTTCGCCGCAGCGGTCTCGATCACCGTGGTCTACATCCCGCAGTACTTCCGCGTGATCCGGGCCGAGACCGTGCGGATCAAGGGCGACGCCTTCGTCGAGTCGGCGAAGGTCATCGGAGCGTCGACGCCCCGGATCATGTTCCGCCACGTCCTGCGGAACGCGACGCGTACGCTGCCGCTGATCTTCACACTGAACTCCTCCGAGGCGATCCTGACCCTCGCCGGCCTGGGCTTCCTCGGCTTCGGTATCGAGCCGACGTCGGCCGCGGAGTGGGGCTACGACCTCAACAAGGCGCTGTCGGACGTCACGAGCGGCATCTGGTGGACCTCGGTCTTCCCGGGCCTGGCGATCGTGCTCGTGGTGCTGGGCATCACCCTCGTGGGCGAGAGCCTGAACGACCTCGCCGACCCGCGCCTGCGCGGTCGGCGCGCGGTGGCCGCCGGTGCCGGCGACGTCGCCGCGACGTCCGTCGTGCCGGGCGGCGTCCTCGCCGCCGACGGCCTGGAGACGCCGGGGCACGACCCCGTCGCCGGAGTGGAGGAGACGCGATGAGCGACCAGCGCATCGTCCGGGACGCCTCAGCGCGCCCGATCGTGGACATCACCGACCTCGAGGTCGCCTTCGCGAGCGACCGCGGCGCCGTCCGCGCCGTCGCCGGGGTGAGCCTGCGCGTCGAGCGCGGCGAGGTCCTGGCGATCGTCGGCGAGTCCGGCAGCGGCAAGACCGTGACCGCGAAGACCATCCTCGGCCTCCTGCCCGAGACGGCCACCGCCTCCGGAGTGGTCCTGCTCTCGAAGAAGGACGGCAGCGCGGCGACCGATGTCGTCTCCGTGCCGAAGGCCCGCCTCCGGGAGCTGCGCGGCACCGACGTCGCCATGGTCTTCCAGGAGCCGGGCACCGCACTCAACCCGGTCTTCACGGTGGGCTGGCAGATCGCGGAGGGACTGCGCGCTCACGGCTCCGTCTCGAAGAAGGAGGCGCGCAAGCGCGCGATCGACGTCCTGCGCACCGTCGGCATCCCGGAGCCGGAGAAGCGAGTCGACTACTACCCGCACCAGTTCTCGGGCGGCCAGAAGCAGCGCGTCGTCATCGCGATGGCCCTGGTCCTGGATCCCGGCCTGATCGTCGCGGACGAGCCGACCACGGCTCTCGACGTGACCGTGCAGGCCGAGATCCTCGACCTGCTCCGCCGGTGCCGTGACGAGTTCGGCACCTCGATCGTGCTGATCACCCACAACATGGGCGTCGTCGCCGATCTGGCCGACCGCGTCGCCGTGATGTACCAGGGCGAGCTGGTCGAGGAGGCGACGGTCTCCGAGCTGTTCTCGGCGCCGAAGGCCGAGTACACGAGGAAGCTCCTCGCCGCCGTCCCGCACGTGGGCCAGGGCGTCGAGCGCGCCCGCGTCCGCGCCGTCGAGCGCGCCGAGGCCCCCGAGACCGAGACGCTCGTCGCCGCCGAGGGCCTGCGGATCCAGTACCCCGGCCGGCTCGGCCGTCCCGGCTTCGTCGCGGTCGACGGCGTCTCGCTGCGCATCCGCGCGGGCGAGGTGCTGGGCCTCGTCGGCGAGAGCGGCTCGGGCAAGACCACCATCGGGCGCGCCATCGCGGGTCTGACGCCGGTGACCGGCGGGTCGCTGAAGGTCCTCGGCAAGGAGATGCGCGGCATCCGCGAGCGCGCCTTCCGGCCGGTCCGCGGCGACATCGGCTTCGTGTTCCAGGACCCGGCGTCGAGCTTCAACCCGCTGCTCACCATCGCGGAGTGCGTGGCCGAGCCGCTGATCGTGCACGGACGGGCCGGCGACGCCGCCGGGGCGCGCTCGCGCGTCGACGAGCTCCTGGAGGCGGTGCAGCTGCCCCGCTCCTACGGCGACCGCTACCCGCACGAGCTCTCCGGCGGCCAGCGCCAGCGCGCCAGCCTCGCCCGGGCCCTCGCCCTCGAGCCGAAGCTGCTGATCGCCGACGAGCCCACCTCGGCGCTCGACGTGTCGGTGCAGGCCCGCGTGCTCGAGCTGTTCGCCGAGCTGCAGCGCGAGTTCGGCTTCGCCTCGCTGTTCATCAGCCACGACCTCGCCGTGGTCGACCTGCTCGCCGACCGCATCGCGGTGCTCTACCGCGGCGAGCTGGTCGAGGAGGGGACGGGGGCGGAGGTGCTCGCTGCGCCGAAGCACCCCTACACGCAGCGCCTGCTCGCCTCCCTGCCCGTGCCCGACCCGGTCGAGCAGGCCTCGAGGCGCGAGCTCCTGCGCAGCATCGTCGAGGCGGAGCGCCGGGCGTGAGCCGGACCGCCGGGGATCCGGCCCCCATCGTCGTCGACGACCTCAGCGTCGAGTACCCGCCGCGCGGCATCAGCCGCCGGTGGACGGCGCTGCGGGGAGTGAGCCTCCGCGTGGAGCCGGGGGAGGTGCTCGGGATCCTCGGCGGCAGCGGCTCGGGCAAGTCCACGCTCGCGCGCGTGCTCGGCGGCGACGGCCTGGGGCACGACGGCGGCCGCACGCGCCCGGTGATCATCGGAGGGGACGCGACGGTCGCGGGGCACCGCCTCCGCTCGCTCCCCGCCCGCGAGCTCAAGCGCTTCACCGTCGACGTCGCGCATCTCGCGCAGGACGCCGGAGCGACCCTCCGCCCCGAGCTGACCGTCTCGGAGCTGATCGCCGAGCCGATCTTCCTCCGCGACCGCCACTACGACCCGAAGGCCGCGGCGGTGCGGGTGGCGACGCTGCTCGACTCCGTGCACCTGCCGCTGTTCCTGCTCGACCGCTACCCCTACGAGCTCTCCAGCGGCCAGCGCCAGCGCGTGGCCGTGGCCCGCTCGCTCGTGCTCGGGCCGAAGGTGCTGATCGCCGACGAGCCGACCTCGGGCATCGACGCGACGGTGCGCGAGTCGATCGTGGACCTCCTCGCCGACCTGCGGCGCCGGGAGGGCTTCGCCGCCGTCGTGGTCAGCCACGACATCGACGTGCTGAGCCGGGCGACCGACCGGATCGCCGTGCTCGTCGGCGGCGAGGTCGTCGCGTACGGGCCGCTGCTGGAGGTTCTGATCGAGGCCCGGCACCCCTACGTGCGCGAGCTCGGAGCGGCCTTCGCCGAGTACGAGCGCTTCGACGCCTCCCGAGCGCAGCGCGTCGAGGCGGCCGACCAGTGACCGTCCCGCGCGTCGCGGTGCTCCCGCGGCCGAAGCCGGTGTTCGCCGAGGCGGTGGAGTCGGGCGGTGGAGTGGTCGTCGGACTCGACGAGAGTCCGGACGCGCTGCTCTGGCTGTCCTACGGCCGCACGGACGAGCTGGCCGCTGTGCTGGAGGAGCACCCGTCGATCCGCTGGGTGCAGCTGCCCTGGGCCGGCGTCGACGTCTTCGCGCAAGTGCTCGCCGCGTCCCGCGCGGACGTCGTCTGGACCAGCGCCAAGGGCGCCTACGCGGAGCCGGTGGCCGAGCACGCGCTCGCGCTGGTGCTCGCCCTCCTGCGCTCGCTGCCGGAGCGGGCGCGCGCCGCGTCGTGGGGGCCGAAGAAGGCGGTCACGCTGCACCGCGCCTCCGTGGTGATCGTCGGAGCAGGAGGGATCGCTCGCGAGCTCCTGCGGCTGCTCGCCGTCTTCGACTGCCGGGTGACGATCGTCCGCCGCGGAGACGAGCCGGTGGAGGGCGCGGCCCGCACCCTGCCGGCGTCGCGGCTCGCCGAGGCCGCGGCGGACGCCGACGTGCTGGTCCTTGCCGCCGCCGCCACCGCGGGCACGGAGCGGATGGTCGACGCGGGTCTGCTCGCGCGGCTCCCCGCCCACGCCGTGCTCGTCAACGTCGCCCGGGGGAGCCTCGTCGACACGGACGCGCTCGTCGCGGCCCTCGCCGAAGGCCGTCTCGCGGGCGCCGCGCTCGACGTGACGGAGCCCGAGCCGCTGCCGGACGGGCATCCGCTCTGGAGCGAGCCCCGGTGCCTGATCACGCCCCACAGCGCGGACACCCCCGAGATCACCGCGCCGCTCCTGGCCGAGCGCGTGCGCGCCAACGTGGCCGCCTGTGCCGCCGGCGGGCCGTTCGTCGGCCGCGTCGACCCGGGCTCCGGCTACTGAGTGCGCGCCCGATTTTGCGTTCGCGGAGAGTTTGCTAAAGTAGTACCGCGCTGATCGCCTCCGGGTGGTCGGATGATCCTCGATAGCTCAATTGGCAGAGCAATCGGCTGTTAACCGGTAGGTTCTTGGTTCGAGTCCAAGTCGGGGAGCGAAGGGTCCGGGACTCCACTCTCGGGCCCTTTTTTCGTGCCCGCGAGCGGTCGCCCTCAAGGGCCCACCCGCTCGGACCGACGATCGGAGGGGCGATGCGCGAGGACGTGCTCGCTCTCCTGCGCCGCCGCCCCGACGTCGAGGCGCCGGATCTCGTCGCCGTCGACGCCAGCGACCGCCTGCTGCTCGACCTCGCCGCCGATCGCGGCCGCCTCGCCGTGATCGGGGACGCCTACGGGGCGCTGAGCCTCGGCCTCGCCGCCGACGGCCGTGCCGTGCGCGTCGTGCAGGACTCGATCACCGCCGAGCGCGCTCTCGCGCAGAACCTCGAGACGGTGCGGGGGTCGGGCGTCGATCTCGCGCCGATCGAGATCGTCGACTCCGTCGCGGAGGCCGTCCGCGACGCCGACGCGGTGCTCCTGCGCCTGCCGCGCTCACTCGACGCCCTGGCCGCCGTCGCGGCCGGGACTTCACTCGCGAACCCGGCGGCGACCCTGATCGGCGCCGGCCGCATCAAGCACATGACCCGCACGATGAACGACGTGCTCGCCGTGCGCTACGAGCGGATCGACGTCTCCCTCGCCCGGCAGAAGTCGCGCGCCCTGCTCGCGAGCGGCGCGCTCCCCGACCAGCCGCCCGCGCCCGGGCCCGAGCGGCGCCGTCTGGACGAGCTCGACCTCGAGGTCGTCGCACTGCCGGGAGCCTTCGCAGGTGCACGACTGGACCTCGGCACCCGCGCCCTCCTCGCCGCCCTCGATCTCGACTCCCTCCCCGCGGGCACCGCACTCGACCTCGGCTGCGGAACCGGCGTGCTCGCCGCCGTGGTGGCCCGGGCCCGCCCCGACCTCGCCGTGACCGCGACGGACACCTCGCGTGCCGCGGTCGAGTCCGCCCGGGCGACCGCGGCGGCCAATGGGCTCGCCGTCCGCGTCCTCCGCGACGACAACGCCTCGACGCTGGAGGCGTCCTCCGTCGACGTCGTGCTCTGCAATCCGCCGTTCCACTCCGACGGTGCCGTCACCGACCTCGTCGCCCGGCGCATGCTGCGCGCGGCCGGCCGCGTGCTGCGCCCCGGAGGCATGCTGTGGACGGTCTTCAACTCCCACCTCGCGCATCCGGCCGAGCTGCGCCGCGCAGTCGGGCCGACCTCGGTGGTGGCGCGCGACCGCCGCTTCACCGTCACCCGCTCCGTGCGCTCCGACGGCTGAGTCCGGCTCCGCAACCCCCTCCGCGGCCTCAGGTCCGCTGTCCGCGGCGCGGGTACGATCTCTCTCCGGCGCTCCTGTGCCGAACCCGTCCCGTCACCCCGGAGGCCGTCGTGCTCGAAGTCGTCCTCGTCCTTGCCCTGATCGCCCTGGTCGCGGTCGTCGTGCTGTGGCGTCGCGCCGTCGGCGCCGAGCGCCGTGCCGCCGAGAGCCGTGCGGAGGAGGCGGCGCGCGTCGTCCGCCTCGAGCTGGCGGTCGGCGAGCAGGAGGCGAGGCTCCGCATCGTCGGCGAGCTCGAGCAGCTCGCGGTCCGCAGCGCCGCGCACGTCGTCGAGGAGGCCGAGAGCGTCCGGCTCACGATCGACCGCGACCCCGCCGCAGCCGCGCGGTCGGCGCAGCGGGCAGTGCGGGCGGCCGAGGCCTCGCTGGCGCAGCTGCGCCGCATCGCGACCGTCGCCTCCGTCGATCCGGGGGAGCTGCCGCGCACCGGCGGCTCCGTCCCCCTGATCGAGGGCGCCCGCGAGCGAGGCCTGAGCGTCCGCGAGGAGTCGTTCGGCGAGCCGTTCCCGCTGCAGGACGGCGCCGAGGTGGCTGTGCTCCGGGTGCTCGAGTACGCCTTCGACTCGGCGCTGGAGACCGGCGGCGCGGGGACCGAGGTCCGCATCAGCTCCCGATGGACGACCACGGGCCTCCGGGTGGAGGTCGACGACGACCGCGAGCAGCACGGCGCGGCGGAGCAGGACGCCACGGCTCTCGAGGCGGACCTGCGCTCGCTCACCGAGCGCATCGACAGCCCCGCGCTCGCCGAGCTGCGCGAGCGGGCCGCCCTCTTCGGCGGTGACGTGACCGAGAAGCGGACGCCCGGCGTCGGCCGGAGCGTCACCGCCTCGTTCCCCGCGATCCGCCACCACAACGGCGTGCACGGGGTCGACCTGGCCTGAGTCAGTCCTCGAGGTGCTCCACGCCGGGCAGCCACGAGACGCCGGGGCCGCCCCAGCCGCGCTTGCGGGTGATCTTCGCGACCGGCTTGTGGTAGTCGTGCTCGAGGCGGTCGATGTAGAGCACGCCGTCGAGGTGGTCGAACTCGTGCTGGAACACGCGGGCGAACCAGCCGTCCGCGACGATCTCGAACGGCTCCTGCTCGAGGTCGACCGCGCGGAGGATCGCGCGCTCGGAGCGGCGGAGCGGGAAGCGCTCGCCGGGGAAGGAGAGGCACCCCTCCGACTCCGTGTCCTCGTCCGCCTCGCCGAGCGGGGTCGGCGTGACGAACAGCTCGGGGTTGATCGCGACGCCGCGGCGGGGGGTGCCGTCGTCGTCGGCGTAGTCGTAGACGAACAGGCGCAGCGGGACGCCGACCTGCGGGCCGGCGAGGCCGACTCCGGGGGCGGTGTCCATCGTCTCGAACATGTCGGCGACGAGGGTGCGCAGCGCATCGTCGAACTCGGTGACGGGGGCGGCGGGGGAGTGCAGGACGGGGTCGCCGGCGATGCGGATGGGGAGGACGGCCATGGTGGACAGGGTACCGCGGGGCCGCCGACCGGGTCCGCGAGGATCATCCGCTGGGCTCAGCCCCTCACCCGTGCGTCGGAGGACTCCCGGAGGCGTTCTGGGTAGGGTCGACCCCATGCCCGCCGATCTCGCCGAACTCCTCAACGACCCGGCGAAGTTCATCGGCATCCCGATCGCTCTCGTGGGCGCGGTGTTCCTCTCCCTCGGCGCGCAGTTCCAGCACCGGGGAGTGGCGAAGGTGGAGCGGTTCTCGAAGCGCTCCGGCTCCTCCGGGCTCAGCGGCGGCCAGCTGGTCGCGCTGCTCTCGCGCCCCTCGTGGGTGATCGGCACCCTGCTCCTGGGTCTCGCGATCGTCTTCCAGCTGACGAGCCTCGGCTTCTCCCCGCTCATCGTGGTGCAGCCGCTCGGAGCGGTGGCGCTCGTGATCACCGCGGTCGTCAACGCGCGGGTCAGCCGGGTGCGCCTGAACGCGGCGTCGATCCGGGCGATCGTGCTCTGCGTCGGAGGCGTCGGCACGTTCGTCCTCGTAGCGGCGTTCAACGCGGTCGACAAGTCCATCCAGACGCCCGAGCTCATCACGATCCTCGTGATCCTCGCCGTGGTGCTCACGGTCTTCGTCGTCGCCTTCCGCGTCTTCCGCCGCGGAGCGAAGGCGATCTTCTACATCGTGGGCGCCGGAGTGGTCTACGGCTTCGTCGCGACTCTCGCGAAGGTCGTGCTCAACCGCATCAAGTACGGCGAGTTCGACCCGCTGACGGTGGTCTGCATCGTGGCGCTCCTGGCCGCGACCGCGCTCGGCGGGTACTTCGTTCAGAACGCCTACTCCTCCGGCCCGCCGGACCTCGTCGTGGCGGGCCTCACCGTCATCGACCCGCTGGTCGCCGTCGCGATCGGCATCGTCGTGCTCGGGGAGGCGCAGTACGCGGCCCCGTGGGCGATCCCGCTCTTCATCGCGGCCGGTGCCGTCGCCATCTACGGCGTCTTCCTCCTCGCCAAGCACCACCCGCAGGCGCGCTGACGGCGCGGGATCCCGAGTGGTGAGGACTCCTCTGCCTACAATGGCTCCGCGCCGAGAGCCACGAAACCGACCGACCTCCGCCGATCGCTCCCTTCTCTCCCCGAGCGGCACGACACCGATAGGACCTCCCGTGTCAGATCCCCGCGACGCGTCCCGACCGGGATCGCCCGACTCCCGACCGCTGACGGTCGTGATCGGCTGCGACACCTTCGCTCCCGACGTGAACGGAGCCGCGAAGTTCGCCGAGCGCCTCGCCGCCGGTCTCGCGCAGCGCGGCCACGAGGTCCACGTCGTCGCCCCCTCTGCCGACGGCTGGAGCGGCACCCGGGTCGAGACGCACGAGGGTCAGCGGATCATCGTGCACCGGCTCTACAGCTGGCGCTGGTACCCGCACGACTGGCTGCGCTTCGCGATGCCGTGGCGCATCCGGCAGAACAGCGCGCGCATCCTCGACGAGGTGAAGCCCGACGTCGTGCACTTCCAGTCGCACATCATCGTCGGCCGCGGCCTCGGGATCGAGGCGGCCAAGCGCGGCATCCGCATCGTCGGCACGAACCACTTCATGCCCGAGAACATGCTCGAGTTCACCCTCCTGCCGAAGGCCGTGCAGGCCAAGGCCGTGGCGATGGCGTGGCGGGCCGCGCGCCGCACCTTCGGCCGGGCGGAGGCGGTCACCACGCCGACCCGCAAGGCCGCGCAGTTCCTCGAGAAGTACACGGGCCTCCGGGGCGTCCACGCCATCTCCTGCGGCATCGACGCCGACAACTACACGCCCGACTTCACGGCGCGCGCCGGCGACTCGATCCTCTTCGTCGGCCGCGTGACCGGCGAGAAGCACATCGACGTCCTGCTCCGCGCCGTCGCCCTGCTCGATCCGGCGCTCGACGCGAAGCTCGAGATCGTCGGCGGCGGCGACCAGATGCGCAACCTCCAGCAGCTCGCCGCGACCCTCGGCATCGCCGACCGCGTGCGCTTCACCGGCTACGTCTCGGACGCCGAGCTCAAGGAGGCGTACACGCGCGCCACCGTGTTCGCCATGCCGTCCATCGCCGAGCTGCAGAGCATCGCGACGATGGAGGCGATGGCCTCGGCCCTCCCCGTCGTCGCCGCCGACGCGATGGCCCTCCCGCACCTCGTCCACGACGGCGAGAACGGCTACCTCTTCGCGCCGGGCAGCGCCGAGGCCCTCGCCGACCGCCTCACCGCCGTGCTCACGGCCGACCAGGAGGACCTCGAGGCGATGAAGCGCGCCTCCCTCCAAATCGTCGCCGCGCACGACATCAACCGCACGATCAGCACCTTCGAGAGCCTGTATCGTGGGGAGCCGGTGGCCGATCCGGCCTCCGACGCAGCGTCCGCACCCGCCGCCACCTGACGGCCGCTCGGACGGCCGCCGCGGGGCGTTAGCTCAGCCGGTCAGAGCAGCGGACTCATAATCCGTCGGTCACGGGTTCAAGTCCCGTACGCCCTACTCCGCTCCACCCGCGGTGGTTCCTCCTCTCCAGCGCCGGGTCGGGCCTCCACCTGATGTCGTTCTCATCGGAGCGGACGGTCCGGCCCCGTCAGGCCGACGGGCCGTGCCTCAGGACGGCGCCGACGCGGTCCTCGCCGGCACGCCGACCGCGGACGAGTCGGATGCGACGTCGCGGACAACGACGGCGCCGGCTCCGACCCGCACACGGTCGCCGACGGTCACGTCCCCGACGATCGTCGCGCGGGCGCCGATGTAGACGTCGTCGCCGATGACGGGCGTCCGACCCTTCGACTCGCCGATGGTGACGCCGTGGTAGATGAACGCGTTCCTCCCGATGACCGTGCGCGGGTGCAGGATCACGCCGCGGCCCCAGTGGGGGAGCCGCAGGCCGGGCCCGACCTGAGCGGCCGGCGGCAGCTCGGCTCCGACGATCATGCGGGTCCAGACGAGATCGACCAGGCGGTAGACGAGGTGGAGGGGGAGCCGGGTCCTCCGAGAGCTCGAGTACTGCCCGAGTCGGAGGACGAGGACGGTGAGCCGGTCGGAGGCGTGGCCCTTGGCGGCCAGGTCCGCGCGGACGACGGCGCGGAGGTCAGCGAGATCCATGCTCCCAGTCTGAGTGGGCGCCTCGCGGGTGGGTCCGGGCCGTCGGAGATCGTCCGGGGCGTGGCGAACATCCGCGAGCGGACGACACGGTGGCGCGATGCGCTAGCACGTCCCGACGCGCCGCGCCCGTACTGGCCGCTCCCCGCTCGACGTGATTGCCTGATCCTGTGCCTGATCTTCCGATGTTCCCGCTCGGCTCCGTGCTCCTGCCGCACATGCCGCTCCCGCTCCGGCTGTTCGAGCCGCGGTACCTGCGGATGCTCGGCGACGTCCTCGAGGACGAGACCCTCGCGTTCGGCGTCGTGCTCATCGAGCGCGGCCAGGAGGTGGGCGGCGGCGACCAGCGGTTCGCGGTCGGCGCCCGCGCGCGCATCCTGAACATCGACGGGGCGGAGTCGTTCGTCACGCTCGACTCCGTGGGCGAGGAGCGCTTCGAGGTCGTCCGCTGGTACGAGGACGACCCGTACCCGCGCGCCGAGGTCCGCCTGCTGCCCGATCTGGAGTGGGACGAGAAGCACGCCCCCGCGCTGGCTGCGGCGGAGTCGGCGGTCCGCACGGCACTGGCGGTCGCGAGCGAGTTCGTCGAGCAGCGCTACGGCGCGGTCGTCGAGCTCGCCGAGGATCCGGCCGCGCACGCTTGGCAGCTCGCCGGCGTCGCACCGGTCACCGAGCTCGACCGCCTCGCGTTCCTCCGCAGCTCCACCATGGAGGAGCTGCTGGAGTCGGTCCGGGAGCGCTCCGCCGAGGCGACCGAGTCGTTCCGCGCCGGCTGGGCCTGAGCCCCGTCCCGGCGTCCCACGACGAGCCCGTCAGTCCTCGAGGCTGACGCCGCGCTCCTCCGCCAGCTTGACCAGGTCGTCGACGACCACGAGCGCCATCCGCACCGAGCGGTCGCGGCGGTACTCCTCGTCGTCCGGGTCGATCCGCGAGGTGCGGTCGAGGGTCTCCTCGATCGACTGCGCGAGCTCGCGCCACGCGTCCTGACGGGCGTCGTCGACGAGCGTCGCGAGGTACTCCTCGTCCTGCGCCCGCCTGTGGAGGGAGTCGGCGACCAGGAGCGAGAGCCGCTCGCGGTGGTCGAGGTTGTCGACGTCGGCCGAGCGGTAGTCGTGCACGTGGTCGGAGCGGCCGCCCACCGAGGTCACGTCGGCGGCGATGCCGCGCAGGCGCTCGGCGGCTGCCTCGGACTCGCGCGCCAGCTTCTCGAGCTCCTCCGCGGCGACGACGGAGTAGCGGCCCGAGTCGAAGGGGACGTCAGCACCGAGGCCGTCCATCAGCACACGGTTCTTCACGGCCATCCGGCTCGCGTACTGCGCGAGCATCAGGCCCTCCTCGGCGGCCTCCTCGACGGAGGCGGGCTCGCGCGACGGGTTCTCATCGGGGTCGTACGGCTCCATCTTGAACCTGCGTCGACGCCGGAACCACACGTGCGTCACCTACATCCCGGAGCAGGCGCCCCGCCCGCCGGAGCACCTCTTCGAGAGTACCCGGCGGGCGGGCGCCGTGGTCGGCGGCTCAGGCCTCGCGCCAGTCGTCCTGCCGGAGGTGGGAGCCGGCCTGCGGCCCCATCTGCAGCATCCCGCCGTCCACGACGTACGAGGATCCGGTGATGTAGGAGGCGGCGGGAGAGGCCAGGAAGGCGACCACCGCCGCGATCTCGCGGGCGTCGCCGGGGCGGCCGAGGGGGATGCCGGGGCGGTCGATCGTGACGGGGTCCACATCCTCGGCGTCGTTCATCGGCGTCGCGATCTCCCCGGGGGCGACGGCGTTGACGGTGATGCCGAGGGTGCCGAGCTCGAGTGCGGCCACCTTCAGCAGGCCGCCCAGCCCGTGCTTGGCAGCGGTGTAGGCGACGGAGCCGACCCGCGGCTGGTGCTCGTGGACACTGGTGACCGCGATGATCCTGCCGCCCGTGCCCTGGGCCGCCATGCGCCGCGCGGCGCGCTGGAGGCAGACGAACGCTCCGTCGAGGTTCAGGGCGACGGTCGAGCGCCAGCTGTCGAGGCTCTGCTCGAGGAAGGGCTCGCCTCCGCCTCCGCCCGCATTGCTGACGGCGACGTCGAGCCCGCCCAGTCGATCCGCGAGGTCGTCGATCACGTCGCCCGCGCCCTCCAGATCCGTCGTGTCGAGGCGCGCGATCTCGGCGCGCCGGCCGAGGGAGCGCACCTCCTCCGCCGTGCCCTGCGCGCCCTCCTCGTCGCTGTGCCAGGTGATGCCGACGTCCATGCCCGCCTCGGCCAGTGCCACCGCGGTCGCCCGGCCGATGCCGGAGTCAGAAGCGGTCACCAGTGCACGGGTGGGCTGGAAGTCTCGAGGTCCCTGGGTCATGTCGTCTCCTGTCTCGATCGGGCCGCCGATCCGGCGGACACGGGTCGATCCCATCAGCGGATCCGGCGCGCTCGGGAGCCGGTTGACAGGTCCGGGCTCGCGCGAGACGCGTGGCGGTGTCCCCGCTGAGCGCCCCGATCGCGTTGACTGGGCGGATGGATCACCGGCGCATCTCGGTCGTCGTCCCCGTGAAGGACGACGCCCGCCACCTCGAGCAGCTGCTCGAGCTCCTCCGCGAGCAGACGCTCGCTCCGTTCGAGATCGTCGTCGTCGACGACGGGAGCACCGACGACAGCGCCGCCGTCGCGCGAGCGGCGGGCGCGCGGGTGGTGCGGCACGACGGAGCCGGGATCCCGGCGAGCACGGCGCACGGCTTCGACGAGGCGCACGGCGACGTCCTCGCACGGCTCGACGCCGACTCCCGCCCGGGACCCGACTGGCTGGCGCGCCTGGCCGGCCACTTCGCCGATCCCGAGGTCGGAGCGGTGACCGGTCCCGGACGCTTCGACGAGCTCGGCCCGATCGCCCGGGTGATCGCGCGGGTCGCCTACATGGACGCCTACTTCGTGCTGATGGGGTCGGCGCTGGCCAACTGGCCGCTCTTCGGCTCCAACTGCGCCGTCCGCCGGTCGGCGTGGGAGGAGATCGCGGAGGAGATGCACCGGCACGACGCCTACGTGCACGACGACGTCGAGATCAGCGTGCACCTGGGACTCCGGCACCGGATCGTGCTCGACCGCCACCTCGAGGTCGGCATCTCGGCCCGCCCCTTCGGCGCCTTCGCCGACATGCTCCGCCGGTTCGACCGCGCTCTGCACACGCTGGCGCGGCACCCCGGGATGGGGTCGTCCCTGCAGCGCTGGACGCACCGGGTGCGCCGCACCCACCGCGACCGCCTGCGAGCGACGGCCGCGGCGCGCCGCTCCGGCTGACGACGAGAACCGACGGCGCCGCCTGACGGCTAGGGCTGGGCCGCGTCCGGCCGGGCCGCGTCGGGCTCGGCCTCCGCCGCCCGATCCTCTCCGGGCGCGGTGCGCCCCTCCTTCGGCATCGCCCAGACCGCGGCGAGCATGCCCACGGCGAGGACCGTGAGCGCGATGCAGACGAAGCGGGTGCCCTCGGCGAGGTCCGCCGGTGCGGGGACGCCGCCGCCCGCCTTCGCGTTCACGATCGCGCCGAACACGGCCACGGCGACGGCGCTGCCGATGTTGCGGGCGAAGAAGTTGGTCGAGGAGACCACTCCGCGCTCGTTCCAGTCGACGCTCGACTGCGCCCGGATCAGCGTCGGAGTCGCCACGAGCCCCATGCCGGCGCCGATCAGCACGCAGAAGCCGGCGATCTCCCACAGCGTCGAGGAGGCGCCGAGCAGGATGGTCAGCGCCGTGCCGATCACGACGAGCCCCGCTCCGAGGAAGCCCGTGTTGCGGAAGCCGATGCGCAGGTAGAGCCGGCCCGACAGGCTCGCCGCGACCGGCCAGCCGAGCGTCATCGCCGCGACGGCGAAGCCCGCGCCGAGGGCGGAGCTGCCGAGCACGCCCTGCGCGAAGGTCGGGAAGTACGAGGTGACGCCGAGCGTGATCGCGCCGACGGTCACCGAGACCAGGCTGGTCGAGATCAGCACGCGCCGCGTGAGGACCCAGAGGGGGAGCACCGGGGCGGCAGCTCGCCGCTCGATCGCGACGAAGCCGGCGAACGCGAGGGCCGAGACGACGAACACGCCGACTCCGGCGGGGGAGAGCC
Organism: Rathayibacter sp. AY1F8; assembly: GCF_002932165.1. Taxonomy (NCBI): domain Bacteria; kingdom Bacillati; phylum Actinomycetota; class Actinomycetes; order Micrococcales; family Microbacteriaceae; genus Rathayibacter; species Rathayibacter sp. AY1F8. The sequence continues at coordinate 54,253 of NZ_PSVB01000010.1, read as the reverse complement.
ACGGCCAGGCGCTGCCGCCCTCGAGCAGCCCGAGGATGAGCAGCGCGGTGCCCACGGCGAGCACGGAGGCGCCCGCCACGTCGATCCGCTGCTTCTCGCCCCGCGTGGTCTCGCGGAAGCTGCGGATCAGGAGGAACGCCGCCAGGAGGCACAGGGGGATGTTGACGAGGAAGATGCCGCGCCAGGCGCCCAGGTCCGAGAGCACGCCGCCGAGGGTCGGCCCGACGACCGAGGAGATGCCCCAGACGCTCGCGAGGTAGCCCTGGGTCTTCGCACGCTCGGCGACCGTGTAGATGTCGCCGGCGATGGTGATGCCCATCGGCTGGATCGCTCCGGCCCCCAGGCCCTGCAGGGCTCGGAACGCGATCAGCGCGGGCATGCTCCAGGCGAGGCCGCACAGGAGCGAGCCGACCAGGAACAGGGCGATGCCGATCAGCATGATGGGCTTGCGCCCGATCACGTCGGCGAGCTTGCCGTAGAGGGGGACCGAGACGGCCTGGGCCAGCAGGTAGATCGAGAACAGCCAGGGGAACTGCTCGAAGCCCCCCAGGTCGGCGACGATGGACGGCACGGCCGTCGAGAGGATCGTGGCGTCGAGGGCGACCAGAGCGGTCGAGATCATCAGGGACAGCAGGATCGGGCCGCGCTCCGAGCGCAGTCCGACACTCGCGCGGGTGGGGGCGTCGGTCACTCTGCCCAGGCTATTCCACAGCCGGGGGATGGAAGCGGGGAGGAGAGGATCCGCTCCGGGGCTCGGTAGACTGGTGGCATGGAACTCGTTCTCTGGCTCGTCGTGTCCGCCATCGCCGGTGTCGGCCTCGTCTCCGGAGTCGCGGCTCTCATCGCCATGACGCGGGCGCCCTGGTCGGCCGACAAGTAGCCGCCCGGCCGGCCTCGCGCCGGCACTACTCGTAGATCCGCACCACGCTCCACTGCGGCTCCGTCGACGCGACCACGTCGAGCACGAACGCGCCGCCGGTCGCGAGGTCCGTCGCCTGGAAGCGCCAGCCGCCGATGCTCACCGGTGTGCGCCCGAACGTCGGCGGGAACCCCTCGAGGGGCGCCCACCACTCGCTCGTGCAGGTCCACACCGTCGGCCGGTCGGTCACCCGGTAGCTCCCGCCCCGCCACTCGAGCGCGATCGGCACTCCCTCGCCGTCGGTCGAGACCAGCGCCGTCTCGTCGATCACCGCCATCGTCGTGCTCCCGTTCACTCGCCGGACCCGGTTGGCCGTTCGAACATGTGTTCGATAGTCTGCGAGTGTACGCCGCGGCGCTCGTGCTCGCCACGGCCGCGGATCGACCGGTGGGAGGCGCGATGATCGAGTGGAGTCCGCTCCAGATGCTGCGCAGCAGCGGGCAGGACGAGTGGGTGATGGTCGACGCCCTGCGCACCGGCCGGATCGGCCTGGTGCGCCGCATCGAGACCGGCCCGTACCGCGAGACCTGGTTCCGCGCGGTGACCTGGGCGGCGGAGCCGGAGAGGCGGACGCTCGTGGGCTACTCCCGCTCGATGGACACCATCGCGGCCGCCCTGTGGGCCCATCAGCCGCCGACAGCGCAGGAGAAGCCCTTCCCCGGCTACCCGCCCTCGCGGCCGTCGCCGTGACTCCTTCAGCGAGAGGGGGCCCGGCCGTCCCCGCGACGGCGGCCTCCGTGTCCGCCACGGGGGAGAATGGCCCGATGCTCCTCGCACTCGTCGGCGGCCCCACGGGGGCGTGGCGGGCGGTCGACCCCGTCGGCGTCGCCGAGGCCGGGAGCGGCCGGGGCCCGGCCGAGCTGGCGGCGTTCGTCCGGGAGCGGGAGCCGGAGCGCCCGCGCTGGGTCTGGGACGACACCGCGCGCTGGTACCCCGCACTGCTGTCGGCCGGCGTGGTCGTCGCCCGGTGCCACGACCTCCGGCTGGCCCGCGCGATCCTCCGCCGCTCGGTCTCCGCCGCCGCATCGGCTCTCGCGCGCTCGCCCCTCGACCCGTGGGACGCGGGAGCCGCGGCTCCCGCCGCGCAGGACACGCTGATCGGATTCGAGGAGGCGGCGGGCGGCTCCGACGAGCTCGACCCCGTCCTCGAGCTGGCCCGGCAGGAGGAGGCGCTCTCCGGCGCCGCCGAGGCCGGCCGGCTCCGCCTGCTGCTCGCCGCCGAGTCCGTCGGCGCCCTGATCGCTCGCGAGATCGCCCACGCGGGGCTGCCGTGGCGCGCCGATGTGCACGACCGGGTGCTCACCGGGATGCTCGGCCCCCGCCCGCTCTTCGGCGGCCGCCCGGCCCTGCTGGGGGCGCTGGCCGTCCGTCTGCGCGACGAGCTCGGCGCGCCCGAGCTCAACCCCGACTCGCCGGCCGAGCTCCTCAAGGCGCTGCGGCGCGCGGGGCTGCCGGTCGAGTCGACGCGCTCCTGGGAGCTGCAGTCCCTCGAGCATCCCGCGGTGCCGCCCCTCCTGGAGTACAAGAAGCTCTCCCGGCTGCTCACCGCCAACGGCTGGGCATGGCTCGACGCGTGGGTGCGCGACGGACGGTTCCGGCCGGAGTACGTGGTGGGCGTCGTCACCGGCCGCTGGGCGACCTCGGGCGGAGGGGCGCTGCAGCTGCCGCGGCAGATCCGCGCCGCGGTCACCGCGGATCCGGGCTGGAGCCTCGTGGTCGCGGATGCCGCGCAGCTCGAGCCGCGCATCCTCGCCGCGCTCTCGGGCGACTCGGCCATGGCCGCCGCCGGGCGGGGCCGCGACCTCTACCAGGGCATCGTCGACGCCGGCGTGGTCCCCGACCGGCCGAGGGCGAAGGTCGCGATGCTGGGGGCGATGTACGGGGCGACGAGCGGGGAGGCCGGACGGCTGCTCCCGAGGCTCGCCCGTGCCTACCCGCGCTCGGTCGCGCACGTCGAGGCGGCGGCTCGGGCGGGGGAGCGCGGCGAGAGCGTCTCGACGTGGCTCGGGCGCAGCTCGCCTCCCGGCCCCGAGGGGCTCTCGGCCGATGCGGCGCGAGCGCGCGAGTGGGGACGCTTCACCCGCAACTTCGTGGTGCAGGGGACCGCGGCCGAGTGGGCGCTCTGCTGGATGGGCGAGCTGCGGGCGCGACTGCGCGCCGAGGGCGGCGCGGTCGGCCGGGCGCACCTCGTCTACTTCCTGCACGACGAGGTGATCGTGCACGCTCCCGCCGACGTCGGCGAGCGGGTCGCCGCGATCGTCCGCGAGGCGGCGGTGCGCGCCGGACGCTCGCTCTTCGGAGTGGGCGAGGTCGACTTCCCGGTCACCGTCGCCGTCGTCGACTCCTACGACCAGGCGAAGTGAGACGCGGGATCAGTACCAGTGCGGCGAGCGGTTGTTCCAGCTCGACCACGCGTTGCAGGGCGAGCCGTAGGCGCTCTTGATGTACGAGAGGCCCCAGTCGACCTGCGTCGCCGCGTTCGTCTGGTAGTCGGCTCCCGAGTTGGCCATCTTGCTCGCCGGGAGGGCCTGCGGGATGCCGTAGGCGCCGGAGGAGCGGTTCAGCGCGTTCCAGCGCCATCCCGACTCGCCGTTCCACAGCGGGATGAGGCACCGGTCGACCTGGTCGGCGCCCCAGCCGAAGCGGCCGACGGCGGTCCGGGCGTAGGCCTGGGCCTGCGCGGGGGAGAGGCCGTCCGTGCGTCCGGCGTAGGTGCCGAGGGCGGCGATGGTCTTGGCGGAGCTGTTGCGCGCGCCGGTCGGGTCGTCGTCGCCGAGCTCGACCGGGCCGCCTCCGCCGCCTCCACTGTTGGAGGGCGCTGCCGGAGCCGCGGCCGCGGCGGGAGCCGACGCGGCGCGCTGGCGGGCGGCCTCGGCCTCGGCGGCGAGGCGGGAGAGGCGCTGCTGCTCCTCGAACGCCGACTTCGCGTCCTGGCCGTCGGCGTACTCCCGCTCGATCTCGGCGGTGGTGTTCTTGAGCGAGGCGAGCTGGGTGTAGAGCTCCTGGCTGTACTTCTCCTGGTCGGCGACCTTGGCGTCGGCCTCGGCCTGAGCGGAGCGGGCGACCGAGAGCGCGTCGGCCGCGGCGGTGGCGAGGGAGACGCGCTCGCCCCGGGCCTGCTCGGCCTGAGCGGCGAGGGAGACGGCCTGGTTCTCGGTCGACTGCGCCGCGGTCTGGAGCCGGCTGGTCTGCTGGGTGAGCTGCGTCATGGTGCCGAGGCGGTAGAGCAGCTCGCTCGACTCGTCGCCGCCGATGAGGAGGTTGAGCGTCGCATCGGTCCCGCCGTTGCGGTAGAGCTGCGCGGCGAGACGGCCGGCCTGCTCCTTCGCTGCGTCGGCGTCCGAGCGGGCGGCGGAGGCGCGCTCCTCCAGGGCGCTCACGCGCTGGGTCGCCTCGTCGAGAGCGCTCTGCGCGGCGTCCGCCTCGGCGGCCCGGCTGATGGCGGCGTCGGTGAGGGCGGCGGCCTGGTCGCGCAGGTCGGCGAGGAAGGCGGTGATGCGGTCGACCTCGGCGGCGGTGGCGCTCTCGCTCGACTTCGCGGCCTCGACATCGGACCACGAGGGATAGTCGGACGGGTCGTAGGCGGCGGACGCGGAGAGCGGGGCGGCGAGGGCGGCGCACAGGACGAGGACCGTGCCCGCTCCGGCGGCGACGAGGCGCCGGCGCGCCCGGGAGGGGACGCGGAGACCGAGGGGGGTGCGGGACATGCGAACCACCCTAGGCGACGGCACCCGCGCCTGTCTCGTCCTAGCTCGAGGCTCGACGGCCCCGGCGGGGACGCTCGAGAGCGTATCCGCGGACGCCCCGTCCCGGCCCGTCGCCCGTGAGCTCGTCGCGGGCCGCCTCGAGGAGGCGCCGCAGGGCCTCCTCCCGCACGCGGGCGGCGATCGCGGCGAGGCGGCGCTGCGGGTGCGCGTCCTCCTCCTCCGCCTGCTCGTCGGCGGTGGCGGGCAGCGAGCTCTCGTACGCGTCGAGGACGGCGGCGAGGTCGGCGCCGGACAGGCTCGAGGCCAGCAGCACCCGGTCGAGGACGTCGTCCCAGTCCTCCTCCGGGGACGCTCCGCCACCCGTCAGCCAGGCGGCCGCCTCCGCGCGGCCCTCGCCGGTGAGCGCGTGCAGGGGGAGGCCGTCGTCGGTGGACCCGGCCGAGACGACGAGGCCCCGCTCGCGCAGGCGCTCGAGCGTCGAGTAGATCTGGCCGACGTTGACCCGGGGCCGGTGCGCGGCACGGTCGAGGAGCTCGGCGTGCAGCTGGAGGCCGTAGGCGGGGCCGAGCGTGAGCAGGGCGAGCAGGCCGTCGCGGACGGACACGGTGCTCCTCCCGGCGGGCGTCTGGCGGTGTGCGGCGTCCGGCGGCGCGGACGACCTGAGTATAGGCAGGAGCCGCCCACGGCCGGTCGAGCAGGCGCGGCGAGCCGCCTTGACGGAGGTCCGCCGCTCCTGCATGATCGGGCGTGGTGGCACGTCCACCGTCATAATCGAAGAAGGCGCACCGCAGAGTGTTCCGTGGTCCGGGTCGTTGGGGAAGACGCACCGGGACGAACGGAGGACACCATGGTGGCGCAGCAGACTCGGGGTGTGCTCTTCGTGCACTCCGCCCCCCGCGCGCTCTGCCCCCACCTCGAGTGGGGGACAGGTCGCGCCCTTGGTCGTGCCGTGAACTTCGCCTGGATCGAGCAGCCCGTGCTCCGCAGCACACTGCGCGCCGAATTCGCCTGGGAGGGCCCGGTCGGAACCGGTGCCGTCATCGCCTCCGCTCTCCGCGGCTGGGCCGACGTCCGCTACGAGGTCACCGAGGAGCCCTCGCCCGGCGTCGACGGAGGCCGCTGGATGCACACGCCCGAGCTCGGCATCTTCTACGCCCAGACCGACAGCGCGGGCAACACCGTCGTGCCCGAGGACCGCATCCGCTCCGCCATGGAGCTCGCCGGCGCCGACCCCATCGAGCTGCACCGCGAGCTGCGCCTCGCCCTCGGCCAGGCCTGGGAGGACGAGCTCGAGCCCTTCCGCTACGGCGGCGACTTCGCCCCCGTCGTCTGGATGCACGGGGTCGGCTGAGTTCATTCGACGCCGCTCCTCGCGCGGCGTCGCGCAGTCGGCTCGGTCGGGTGGTCGGGTTCCGTGGAGCGGCTTGCGTCCGGCGACGCCGATCCGCTGGCACGCGGATCGGCGGATACGCCTCGCGGGGGCCGCTCGCTCCCGCCTCCCTGAACCAGGCGGCCAGCGGACCCCCGTTCCGGCAGAGGCCCGCCTCGAAGTCGCGCCGTCGCCTCGCGGTTGCCGCTCGCTGCGCACGTCGACCAGACGGTCGGCGGAGCACCGCGTTCCGGCGGAGGGCGTCGGAAGACTCGTGGAGCCGCCCGCACCTCTGTTGCGCACGACACCGACGGCCCGAGTAATGGCGAGTCGCACGCTCCCCACGAGCGCAGCCGCCCTGATCCGAGCATCCGACCCGGGTCGCGGCGAAGCCCGCGCTCCCCTCGAGCACAGCTGCTTGAACCGAAGCTTTCTACCCGAGCCGCGGCGAAGCCCGCGCTCCCACCCGGACAGCTTCCGCGATCGGAGTATCCGACGCGAGTCGCGGCGAAGCCCGCGCTCCCCACCAGCACGGCGTGCTCACCAGCCCGCACCAGACGGCGGCGCAGATCCCTCGCGGCACGAGGCGTATCCGGGGATCCGCGTTCCAGCGGATCACCGTCGCCGCACCGCACCGGCCCTCGGAAACCCCGCCCCCCTCCCCAGCGGACGCGCCTGCGCCGCGCAAGGAGCGGCGCAGCCCGCTTTCCGCACGGTGGAGCGGGGCTACGCCCCGCTACACCGTCCGGAAAGCGGCAACAGCATTGTGCCCCCCGAACCCGAACGAGTTCGAGATGGCGACCAGCGGTCCGTCGCCGAGGGCGCGGGGGCTGGTGACGACGTCGAGGGGGATCTGGGGGTCCTGCTCGAAGAGGTTGATGGTGGGGGGTGCGGTGCGCTCGTGGAGGGCGAGCACGGTGAAGATGGCCTCGAGCGCGCCGGTGCCGCCGAGGAGGTGGCCGGTGGACGCCTTGGTCGCGGAGACGGCGATGTTCGGGAGGTGGTCGCCGAAGACGCGCAGCAGGGCGCGGTACTCGGCGATGTCGCCGACCGGGGTGCTCGTCGCGTGGGCGTTGACGTGGGTGACGTCGGTGAGCGCGGCTCCGGCCTGCTCGAGGGCGCCGATCATGGCGCGGGCGGCGGCGGAGCCCTCGGGGTCCGGCGCCGTGATGTGGTACGAGTCGCTGGTGACGGCGCCGCCGGCGAGCTCCGCGTAGATGCGGGCTCCGCGGGCGAGGGCGTGCTCCTCGGTCTCGAGGATGAGCGTCGCGGCGCCTTCTCCGAGGACGAAGCCGTCGCGGGAGACGTCGTAGGGGCGCGAGGCGGTCGCCGGGTCGTCGTTGCGGCGCGAGAGGGCCTGCATCGACGCGAAGGCGGCGATCGGGAGCGGGTGGACGACCGACTCCGTGCCGCCGGCGACGACCACGTCGGCGAGGCCGAGCTGCATGTGCTCGTAGGCGTTCGCGAGGGCCTCGGTGCTGGAGGCGCAGGCCGACACGTCGGTGCGGGCGTAGGCGCGGGAGGGGATGGCCATGCTGATGGCGGCGGCGGCCGCGTTGGGCATGAGCATCGGGATGGTCATCGGGAGGACCCGGCGGGGTCCGCGCTCGCGGAGGGTGTCCCACGCGTCGACGAGGGTCCAGAGGCCGCCGATGCCGGTCGAGTAGTCGACGCCCACCCGGAGCGGGTCGACGTCGGTGATGCCGGAGTCGGCCCAGGCCTCGCGGGCCGAGATGAGCGCGAACTGGCTGGAGGGGTCGAGGCGCTTCGCCTCGGGGCGGGAGAGCACCTCCTCCGGGCGGACCTTGGCCTGGGCGGCGAAGGTGACCGGGATGTCGTACTGGGCGACCCAGTCCTGCTCGAGGGAGCGGACGCCTGATTCGCCGGCGAGGAGTGCGTTCCAGGACTCCCGGGCGGTCCCGCCGAGGGGAGTGCTGGCACCGATTCCGGTGACGACGATCTTCTTGGTCATGACGAGCTTCTCTGTTCCGTGTGGGTGGGTGCCGGGCTCACCCCGGCCGACGATCGCCGGCCGGGGTGTCCGCCACGAGGACGGGGTGCGCGGGCGACGACTACTCGGACGCCTTGACGATGAAGCGGACCGCGTCGCCGACCGTCTTGAGGTTCTTGACCTCGTCGTCGGGGATCTTCACGTCGAACTTCTCCTCGGCGTTGACGACGATGGTCATCATCGAGATGGAGTCGATGTCGAGGTCGTCGGTGAACGACTTGTCCATCTCGACGGAGTCGGTGGCGATGCCCGTCTCGTCGTTGACAAGCTCGGCCAGGCCGGCGAGGACTTCTTCGTTGGACAGTGCCATGGTTCTCTCCTTGGGGGTTCTTCGGGTGTTCGTCAGTGACCGTAGGTCAGTTTAGGGGTGGGGTCGCGCCGGTCACGGGAGCACCACGACCTGCGCGCCGAACACCAGTCCGGCGCCGAAGCCGATCTGCAGCGCGAGTCCGCCGTGCAGCTCCGGGTGCTCCTCGAGCAGGCGGTGGGTGGCGAGCGGGATCGACGCGGCGGAGGTGTTGCCGGTGGTCTCGATGTCGCGGCCGATAGCGACGGTCTCGGGGAGCTTCAGCTGCTTCGCGAGCTCGTCGATGATGCGCATGTTCGCCTGGTGGGGGATGAACGCGGCGAGGTCCTCGGGCTGGACGCCCGCCTCCGCGAGCGCCTGCTTGGCGACCTTGGCCATCTCCCAGACCGCCCAGCGGAAGACCGACGGGCCGTCCTGGCGGAGGGTGGGCCATTCGGCGGTGCCGTCGCGGTAGGCCGCGAGCGGGTTGTCCATGCCGACGGTGTCCCACTTGGAGCCGTCGGATCCCCACACGGTCTTCGAGATGCCGGCGGTGTCGCTGGGGCCGACGACCGCGGCGCCCGCGCCGTCGCCCAGGAGGAAGGAGATGCTGCGGTCGGTCGACTTGACCAGCTCGGACAGCTTCTCGGCTCCGACGACGAGCACGTACTCGGCCAGGCCGGAGCGGATGAAGGAGTCGGCCTGGGCGATGCCGTAGGTGTAGCCGGCGCAGGCGGCCGAGATGTCGTACGCCGGGGCGGGGTTCGCGCCGATGCGGTCCGCGAGGAGCGCGGCCAGCGACGGGGTCTGCACGGTGTTGCTGATCGTGGAGACGAGCACGACGCCGATCTGGTCCGGGCGGATGCCCGCCTTCTCGATCGCCTCGAGGGAGGCGGTGGTCGCGAGGTCGACCGCGTGGATGTCGGCGGAGGCGCGGCGGCGCTCGATGATGCCGGTGCGCTGGCGGATCCACTCGTCGGAGGAGTTGATCGGCTCGATCAGGTCGTCGTTCGGGACGACGAGGTCGCCGCGTGCCGCGCCGATGCCGAGGATTCGGGTGTACGCGCTGCCGCTGGACTGGGTGAGGGAAGGGGTCGTCATGGGGTCTCTCCTGCTAGGCGGCGTGCTCGTCGAGGAAGGCGCGGGCGGCGTCCACGTCGTCGGGGGTCGTGATGGCGATGCTCGGCACGCCCTTGAGGCCGCGCTTGGCGAGGCCGACCAGCGCGCCGGCGGGTGCCAGCTCGATGATCCCGGTGACGCCCGCGTCGGCGAAGGCCGCCATGCAGAGGTCCCAGCGGACGGGGGAGGCGACCTGGCCGACGAGCAGCTCGAGGAACGCGGCACCGGAGTCGACGACCGACCCGTCGCGGTTCGTCCAGAGCCGGAGCGTCGGGTCGGAGGGGGTCAGCCCGGCGGCGACGCCGGCGAGGGAGTCGCGGGCGGGCGCCATGTAGCGGGTGTGGAAGGCGCCGGCCACCTGCAGGGGGATCACGCGGGTCCCGCGGAGCGGCTCCGCCTTGAGTGCCTCGAGCGCGTCGACCGCGCCGGCGACGACGATCTGCCCGCCGCCGTTGTAGTTGGCCGGCTCGAGGCCGAGCTCGTCGAGACGGGCGATCAGGGCCTGCTCGTCGCCGCCGAGGACCGCGCTCATCGCGGTCGGCTCGGCGGCGGCCGCAGCGGCCATGGCACGGGCGCGCTCGCGGACGAACACCAGCGCGTCGGCCTCGGTGAGGACCCCGGCTCCGGCGGCCGCGGTGATCTCGCCGACGGAGTGGCCGGCGATGCCCGCGATGCGCTCGCGCCGTCCGCCCTCGAGGAGGGCGGCGAGGCTCACGAGTCCCGCGGAGACGATCAGGGGCTGGGCGACCGCGGTGTCGCGGATGGTGTCCGCGTCCGAGACGGTGCCGTGCGCGGCGAGGTCGATGCCGACCGCCTCCGAGTGCGCGGCGACCTGCTCGGCCACGGAGGGGATCTCGAGCCAGGGGGCGAGGAATCCGGGGGTCTGGGAGCCCTGACCCGGGGCGACGACGACGATCACGGTATCCAGTCTTCCGATCTGCGCTCGCACGTGCGGCGCGTGGAGCCACTGACAAAGCACAAAGAGCTTGTCGCGGGTCTACAAGTGTTCAGGGGCGGGAGGGGTTCGGCGAGCGGAGGGCCTCAGCGTCGGGACGGCTTCCGGCGGACGGCGCCGTCCGGGTCGCTCATGGAGCCGAGGATGAGGGCGGACTGGAGGATGAGCGCCTCGCGGGCGCCCGTCGCGTCCCAGCCGATCACCTCGGCGACCCGCTTGAGGCGGTAGCGCACCGTGTTCGGGTGCACGAACAGCTCGCGGGCGGTCGCCTCGAGCGAGCGGCCGTTGTCGAGGTAGGCCCACAGCGTGGTCAGCAGCTCGGTCGAGTGCTTCTGCAGGGGCCGGTAGATCTGCGTGATGAGGCTCTGGCGGGCGAGCGGGTCGCCGGCGAGGGCGCGCTCGGGAAGGAGGTCGTCGGCGTTGACCGGTCGCGGCGCGTTCCGCCAGGAGCGGGCGACCGCGAACCCGGCGAGGGCCGCGCGGGCGCTGCGGGACGCCTCGACCAGGGTCGGCACCTCGTGGCCGAGGACGAGGTGGCCCGTCCCGAAGCCGGGCTCGAGCGCCTCCGCGATCTCGAGGAACGCGACCGGCGGACCGGTCTCCTCCGTGGCGTTCTCGCTCGGCTCGGCGCGGCCGATGACCAGGACGAGCCGGCTGCCCTGCACGCCGATCAGCACGTCGGCGTCCATGTGCCGGGCCGTGCGGCGCAGCTGGTCGACGTCGAGCATCTTGGGGGCGGTGCCCACCAGGACGGCGACCTCGCCGTGGCCGTGCCAGCCGAGGGCGGCGATCCGGCTGGGCAGCTCGTCGTCGGCCTCGCCCGTGAGGATCGAGTCGACGACCAGCGCCTCCAGGCGCGCGTCCCAGAGTCCTCGGGCCTCGGCGGCGCGCGCGTAGACGTCGGCCGCGGCGAAGGCGATCTCGCGCGAGTAGAGGAGGATCGCCTCGCGGAGGTCCTCCCCGCCGTTCTTGATCCGGTCCTCGACGACCTCGACCGTCACCTTGATCAGCTGCAGCGTCTGCGTCAGCGAGACGGAGCGCAGCAGCTCGCGGGGAGCGGCTCCGAACACGTCCGCCGCGATCCACGGCGTGGCCGACGGGTCGTCGAACCACGAGATGAACGAGGTGATGCCGGCCTGGGCGACGAGGCCGACCGCCGAGCGCCGACCGGGGGGCATGCTGCCGTACCAGGGCAGCGTGTCCTCGAGTCGCTTGATCGTCTGCGTCGAGAGCTCACCGGCGAGGGTGCGCAGCCAGGCGAGGGTCTGCTCCTTCGTGCGGGGAGCGCCCGGCCGGGTGGCCGGACGCTCCGCCGCAGGAGCAGGACCCCGCGCACTCGACGGTGCGGGTTCCTGCGAGAGCACGGACTCGTCCGTCAGCTCTCGCCGCCCGCGTTGCCGGTGGTGCCGGCGTTGACGTCGAGGAGGCGATACTTCTCGATCGCCTGGACGGCGAGCGAGGGGTCGACCTCGCCGCGCTTGGCGAGCAGCTGCAGCGTCCGCACGACGACCGAGGGGCCGTCGATCTGGAAGTAGCGCCGCGCCGCCGCACGGGTGTCCGAGAAGCCGAAGTCGTCCGCGCCGAGCGTCGCGAAGTCGCCCGGGATGAACTGGCGCAGCTGGTCGGGGACCTGGTGCGAGAAGTCCGAGACGGCGACGAAGGGGCCCTTCGCGTCGGCCAGCTTCTGCGTCACGTACGGCACCTGCTCGGCGTCCTCGGGGTGGAGGAAGTTGTGCTGCTCGGCCTTGATGCCGTCGCGGCGCAGCTCGTTCCACGAGGTGACCGACCAGACGTCCGCCGAGACGCCCCAGTCCTCGGCGAGGAGCTTCTGCGCCTCGATCGCCCACGGCACCGCGACGCCCGAGGCGAGGAGCTGGGCCTTCGGCCCGTCCCACTGGCCCCAGGAGATGCGGTGGATGCCGCGGACGATGCCCTCGACGTCGACGTCCTCCGGCTCCTTCGGCTGCACGATCGGCTCGTTGTAGACCGTGATGTAGTACATGACGTTCGGGTCGGTGTGCTTCCCGCCGTACATGCGCTCGAGTCCGGACTGCACGATGTGCGCGATCTCGTACCCGTAGGCCGGGTCGTAGCTCACGACGGCGGGGTTGGTCGCCGCGAGGATCGGGGAGTGCCCGTCCGCGTGCTGGAGGCCCTCGCCGGTCAGCGTGGTGCGTCCCGCGGTGGCGCCGATCATGAAGCCGCGCGACATCATGTCGCCGGCCGCCCAGATCGCGTCGCCCGTGCGCTGGAACCCGAACATCGAGTAGAAGACGTAGACCGGGATGAGCGGCTCGCCCTGCGTCGAGTACGAGGTGCCGATCGCGGTGAACGCCGCGAGGGCGCCCGCCTCGTTGATGCCGACGTGGAGGATCTGGCCCTGCGGGCTCTCCTTGTAGGCCAGGAGGAGCTCGCGGTCGACCGACGTGTAGTGCTGGCCGCGCGGGTTGTAGATCTTCGCGTTCGGGAAGAACGCGTCCATGCCGAAGGTGCGCGCCTCGTCCGGGATGATCGGGACGACGCGGTTGCCGAAGTCCTTCGAGCGGAGGATGTCCTTCAGGATGCGGACGAACGCCATGGTGGTGGCGATCTCCTGCGTCCCGGAGCCCTTCTTGCCGACCGCGTAGGCCGAGTCCTCGGGAAGGTTCAGCTGCGTGTACTTCGAGCGGCGCTCGGGGAGGTAGCCGCCGAGCGCGCGGCGGCGCTCCTGCAGGTACTCGATCGCCTCGTCGTTCTGACCGGGGTGGTAGTACGGCGGCAGGTAGGGGTTCTCCTCGAGCTGCGCGTCCGTGATCGGGATGCGCATGGTGTCGCGGAACGACTTGAGGTTGTCCAGCGTCATCTTCTTCATCTGGTGGGTCGCGTTGCGGCCCTCGAAGCTGCGGCCGAGACCGTAGCCCTTGATGGTGTGGGCGAGGATGACGGTGGGCTGGCCCTTGTGCTCCGTCGCGGCCTTCATGGCCGCGTAGATCTTGCGGTAGTCGTGGCCGCCGCGGCGCAGGCCCCAGATCTGCTCGTCGGAGTAGCCCTCGACGAGCTTCTTGGCGCGCGGGTCGCGGCCGAAGAAGTTCTCGCGGACGTAGGCGCCGTCCTCCGTCTTGTAGGTCTGGAAGTCGCCGTCGGGCGTCTTGTTCATCAGGTCGAGCAGCGCGCCCTCGGTGTCGCGGGCGAGCAGGTCGTCCCACTCGCGGCCCCAGATGAGCTTGATGACGTTCCAGCCCGCGCCGCGGAAGTACGACTCGAGCTCCTGCACGATCTTGCCGTTGCCGCGGACGGGTCCGTCGAGGCGCTGGAGGTTGCAGTTGACGATGAAGTTCAGGTTGTCGAGGCCGTCGTTCGCGGCGACCTGGAGCTGACCGCGCGACTCGACCTCGTCCATCTCGCCGTCGCCGAGGAACGCCCAGACCTGCTGGTCGGAGGCGTCCTTGATGCCGCGGTTGGTGAGGTACTTGTTCGCCTGCGCCTGGTAGATCGCGTTGATCGGGCCGAGGCCCATCGACACGGTCGGGAACTGCCAGAACTCCGGCATGAGCCGCGGGTGCGGGTAGCTGGAGAGCCCGCCGCCCCGGTGCGACTTCTCCTGGCGGAATCCGTCGAGCTGGTGCTCGCTCAGGCGTCCCTCGAGGAAGGCGCGCGCGTACGGGCCGGGCGAGGCGTGGCCCTGGATGAAGATCTGGTCGCCGCCGCCCGGGTGGTCCTGGCCGCGGAAGAAGTGGTTGAAGCCGACCTCGTACAGCGAGGCGCTCGACGCGTACGTCGAGATGTGGCCGCCGACCCCGATGCCGGGACGCTGCGCGCGGTGCACGAGGATGGCCGCGTTCCAGCGGATCCACGCGCGGTAGCGGCGCTCGACGTCCTCGTCGCCCGGGAAGTCGGGCTCGTTCTCGGGCGCGATGGTGTTGATGTAGTCCGTGGTGGGCACCATCGGCACGCCGAGGTGGAGCTCCTTGGAGCGCTTGAGGAGGCTGAGCATGACGTCGCGCCCGCGACCCCGGCCCCGCTCCTCGACGAGCGCATCGAGCGACTCGTTCCACTCCGACGTTTCCTCGGGGTCCGAGTCCACGTGACCGACGGAATACGGGTCCTGATCGTTAACAGTCACCCTCGACCTCTCTCTGGGGGCAGATCGTGCCCGAGACATCACTCTCATGAAGCGGTGCGGATCCGCGGATCCGGGGCTCGGATGACGAGCCGCGCGCGGGCACCTCCGTCAGCCTAGCGATTCCCGTGCCCCGAACCTGGAATCGCACTGTGGTGATCCACGAGGGATGTGCGCCGACGACTGTAGGAGAGCGCCAGACGGGACGCGTCGACCGGCCCGTGATCGGGGGAGACGGGCCGTTCCTTGGAGTCTGCGCGGAGCGGGTCTAGCATTGCCCCTCGTGCTCGCGCGACTCTCGTGCGCACGGAAGGACATCGGACCGATGGCTCTCGAGAAGCTGACCCTGGCTCCCGACTTCGAACTCGCGAACCAGTACGGCGAGCGCATCCAGCTGGGCGACTTCCACGGGCGGCGCAACGTCGCCCTGGTGTTCTTCCCCCTCGCCTTCTCCGGCACCTGCACGGGCGAGTTCTGCGCGCTGCGCGAGAACCTCTCCCTCTTCGAGCACGCCGACGTGGAGCTGATCGGCATCTCGGTCGACTCCAAGCACACGCTGCGCGCCTGGGGCGAGAAGCAGGGCTACGACTTCACGCTCCTCTCCGACTTCTGGCCGCACGGCGACGTCGCCAAGCAGTACGGCGTGTTCACCGAGGCGAAGGGCTACGCGACCCGCGCGACCTTCCTGATCGACAAGGCCGGCGTCATCCGGGACACGTTCATGACCGCCCCGGGCGAGCCTCGCTCGATCGACGCCTACCGCGCCGCGATCGACGCGCTCGCCCCCGCGCACGTCTGACCCTCCGGAGGCGGACCGCCCCGGTCGTCAGCTGAGGATGTTGACGGCCCGCGAGATCACGAGGGCCAGCAGGACGAATCCGGTGAACGCCTCGGCGATCATCAGGAGCTTCATCCGGCTCGACAGCGGCATCGTGTCGGTCGGGCTGAACGCCATGGTGTTCGTCGTCGACACCGAGAGGTAGTCCACGAAGCCGGGCCGCCAGTCGGCGCGCTCGGAGGAGGTCGCGGCGACCTCGGGCGCTGTGTCGCGGTAGGTGTCCTGCGGGAAGGCGAAGTCGGCCGCCGGCAGCTCGGTGCGGGGAAGCGTTCCGCGGGCGACCGGACCGCCGCGGTCGAGCTCCCAGAACAGCAGCGCGTACGCGACGACGTTGGTGACCCAGACCTGGAGCGCGGTGAGCAGCAGCGGCGGGCCGTCGGCCGTCCCGTCGACGAGGTCGATCACCACGGCGACCACGTTCACCTGGTTCGCCACGGCGAGCACGACCGCCAGGGCGATGGAGACCCCGCGCGACCAGCGCGTCTCGCTGTCGAGCCGGTGCGGGTTCACGACGAACAGCGGCACGAGCAGCGCGAGCGTGATGCCGGCGGCGACGAGGCGGACCACCGAGGTGTCGGCGCTGTGGCCGGCCACGTTCAGTGCGACGGCCACCAGGATCGCGGCGGAGGCGGGCCAGCGGCTCTCGGCGCGCCGCCTCGCGCGGGAGTCGCTGTCGGCGGTCATGTGCCGAGGCTAGTGCCCGCAGGGGGCCGCTCCGCCTGCCGTAGGATCGAGTCGATCGTCCGCGGGTGCTCCCGCGACGGGGGCCTTTAGCTCAGTTGGTAGAGCGCCACGTTTACACCGTGGATGTCATCGGTTCGAGCCCGGTAGGGCCCACCACCTCCGTCGATCGGACGCTGCGCGTCAGCGGGACTGGCGGCGCTTGTAGGGCTTCGGCTGGCCCTTGACGATCGGGGCGCGCCCGGTCCCCTTGGAGGCCTTGGCCTTGCCTCCCGACTTCGGGGCCGCCTCCGGCTCGTCGCCGAGCGCGGCGAGCTCCTCGCGGGCCGAGGCGAGGCGCTGCCGCCCGGCCGCGGTGAGGGTCGTGGCGGCGGCACCGGGCTCGAAGAGCGGCTTGCCGAGGTCGAGCTCGACGGCGGCGACGGAGGAGTCGAGCTTCTGCCGCGAGATGCCGAGGCGCTCGGCGGCGCGCACGAAGTGCAGCTCCTCGGCGACCGCCACGAAGTGGCGCAGCTGGCTGATCTTCATCCCGAACCCTTCACGGCCGCTCCCTGCGGCACGACCACGGTACGCGGTCCGGGAGGGGGCGCCGACCGCCGGGAGCGCCACCAGGAGCAGCGGCGACCCGTCGATCCGCGCCAGAGGCCCCGGCGGACATTGCCGGACGGAGGCGGGAGGCCTACGGTCGCGCCCGTGGGCGGTCCCGAAGCCGGCCACGGAGAGAGGCCGACGTGGGCGCGCTCATCTACAGCTCGATCGCGTCGCTCGACGGCTACGTGAACGACGCGGACGGCGGATTCGCCTGGGCGGAGCCGCGACCCGCCGTGCACCGCTTCATCACGGAGCGCGAGGGGCGGGTGCGCACGTACCTGTACGGGCGGCGCATGTACGAGGTCATGCGCGCGTGGGAGCAGACCTGGGCACTGGCGGAGGAGTTCGCGTTCATCCGCGACTTCCAGGAGATGTGGCGGGCGGCCGACAAGGTCGTGTACTCGACGACGCTGGAGTCGGCCGAGACCCGCCGCACCCGCGTCGAGGGCGGGTTCGACCCGGTCGTCGTCGCCGCGCAGGTCAGCGCCGCCGACCACGACGTCTCGATCGGCGGGCCGACCCTCGCCCGGCACGCGCTGCTCGCCGGGATCGTCGACGAGGTGCAGGTCTACACGGTGCCGGTGGCGGTGGGCGGCGGGACCCACTTCCTCCCGTGCGGGTTCCATGCGCGCCTCGACCTGCGCGAGGAGCACCGCTTCGCCGACGGCACGGTCTTCACGCGCTACAGCGTGCGGCGCTGAGACCGGCTACTCGGCGCCGACCAGCGCGGCGATCCGCGAGGCGAGCCGGGCGCCCTGAGCACGTCCGGCGCGGGCGGAGGCGGCGCGGACGGCCGGGTCGAGCGAGTTCGGGCCGAAGGCGCGCACCGACTCCTCGTCGGCGTAGACCACCTCGACCCGCGAGTCCGCGAGGGCGTCGAGCTCGCCGGTCGGGATCAGGCCCGCGCCGGGCGTGCCGACTCCGGGCAGCGGAGTGACGATCAGGACCCAGTCGGCTCCCGCGGCGAGGTCGGCGTTGCTGCCGGAGCGGACGCCGCCGTCCATGTAGCGGACGCCGTCGATGCTGACGGGAGGCCAGACCCCGGGGACGGCGCAGCTGGCGGAGATCGCGTCGACGAGGCCGACACCGCTCTCGCGGTCGAACACGCGCAGCTCACCGGTGGCCGTGTCGACCGCGGTGATGAGCAGACGCTGCTCGGGCCAGTCGGCGTCGCCCACGCGGGCCGAGATGACGGCCCGGCGGGTGTCCTCGGGGAGCGTCTCGGCCTCGAGCGCGAGGGTGCCGATGCGGCGCCGCGCGTCCTGGGGCGAGGTCGCGCCCTCGACGGCCGCGGCGAAGAGGGCCTGGAGGCGCTCACCGTCGACGTCCGCTCCGATCTCGGCGGACTCCTCCTGGAGCTGGGCCTCGTACGACTCGTCGAGGCCGGTGCCGGTGCTCAGCTGCGCGGCGACCGCGGAGCCCGCGGAGGTGCCGATGAAGGTCGTCGACGGATCGAGCAGGAGGCGGGCCCCCTCGGGGGAGGCGTCGGCGAGGCCGCGGAGGACGCCGAGCTCCCAGGCGATTCCGGCGAGGCCGCCGCCGGCGAGGACGAGTGCACCAGGCATGGGGAGGTCCTTTCGATCAGGATCAGGAGGGGGCGGGCGCTGCGGAGCGCCGCAGCACCAACGCTGTCACATCGTCGTGCGCGTCGTCTGCGAGAGCATGCAGACGCTCGAAGAGAGCGGGGTCGTCGTTGCTCCGCACCAGCTCGGCGAGACGGTCGAGCGCGTCGAGGCGCCCGCCGAAGACGTCGAGCAGGCCGTCGCTGCAGGAGAAGAGCGCGTCGCCGGGGGCGAGCACGCGCTGCTCCTCCTCCCAGGAGACGTCGGCGGCGATGCCGAGCGGGACGCCCGTGGAGGCGAGCCGCTCCGTGGTGCCGTCGGCGCGCAGCAGGAGGGTGAGGCCGTGGCCGCTGTCCACGAACGAGACGGCGCCGCTCGCGAGGTCGACCCGGGCGATCAGCGCGGTCGCGAACATGCCGGTCGCGGTCAGGTCGGGCAGGAGCTGGCGGTTGACGGCCTCGACGGCTGCCGCGGGAGGGAGCTCCGGCCGCGCCTGGAACGCGGAGCGGATCGCGGAGGCGACGATCGCCGCCGAGACCCCCTTGCCCATCACGTCGACCAGCTCGAGGGAGAGATCGTCCCCGCTGCGACGCCACGCCGTGTAGTCGCCGGCGACGTCGTGCAGCGGCGTGGTCAGCGAGTCGAGGCTCCACTCGCCGAGGTCGAGGCGCGGGGGCCAGAGCCGCTCCTGCGTCTCGCTCGCGCGTCCGGAGAAGGCGATCTCGCGCAGCTCCCGCTCCGCCCACCGGCCGAGGTCCTCGAGGATCTCGCGCTCCTCCTCCGAGAAGCCGCGCACCTCGCTGTCGATGATGCAGATCGTGCCGACGCGGAGGCCGTCCCCCACGACGAGCGGGCGGCCCGCGTAGAAGCGCACGTGAGGGGATCCGGTGACGACTCCGCGGTCGGCGAACCGCGGATCGGCGGTGGCGTCCTCGACGACGAGGATGTCGCCCTGCTGGACCGTGACGTCGCACATCGAGTCGGCGCGCAGCATCCTGCTCGCCCGCGCCGAGCGCTGGGGCGACTTCGTGAACTGCGTCGACTCCTCGAGGATGTTGATCTCGGCGAGGGGGACGCGCAGGAGCCGGCGGGCGATGCGGGTGATCCTGTCGAAGCGCTCCTGGGGGGTGCTCAGGCCGATCCCGAGCTCGGCGATCGCGGCGAGGCGGGCGCGCTCGGTCGGCTCGCTCACGTGCGGGTCCGGGCGAGTGCCCAGAGGTTCTGCCCGTCGACACGGCGGTAGGAGAACTCGGTGACGAGGGCGTGGATGAACGGGATCCCGCGGCCTGCCTCGTCCCACTCGTCCGGCATGTCGCGGGGATCGGCGACCTCGGCGGGCGCCTCCTCGGCGGAGTCGTTGAGCGAGGCGCGCAGCTCGGTCGCGTCGACGCGGATCTCGACCAGGCAGATGATGTGCCGGTACGACCGGGCGTGCTGGACGATGTTCGAGGTCAGCTCGACCAGCGCGGTCTCGAACGACATCCGGTCGACCGGCGCGACGCCCGGCTCCTCGAGCCACAGCTCCTCGAGCGCCTCGTGGACGGCGGTGACGCCGTCCTCGGGCGGCGTGCGCACGACGAAGGAGCGCTCAGGCACGGTAGGCCTCCTCGACGGTCTCGGCGCTCCCGAGCAGGCGGTCGAGGTTGGACAGGCCGAGCACCATGGCGGGCTGCTCGCCGGCGGCGGCCACGCGCAGCTCGCCGCCCGCCTTCCGCGCCTCCTTGAGTCCGGCGACGAGGACGCCGAGCCCGGACGAGTCGAGGAACTCGACGGCCGCCAGGTCGACGACCACGCGGACCTCTCCCGCCTCGAGCGCGCGCTGGAGGACCGCTTCGAGCTCCCACGCCGTGGACAGGTCGAGCCGGCCGACGGGGCGGATCACCACGATGTCGGGCTCGATCCGCTCGGTGCTGATCCTCGAGCTGGGCTCCATGGTGTCCTCCTGACGGGACTGCACGCGGTTCCGCAGGGCTCGGAGACGTGGTGAGGACGCGGTCGGGCGCGCGACCGAGGGGCTCCGGATCCGATGCGGGGGTGAATCGGGGAGTTCGTCCGCCTCCGACCGTACAAGGGAACGGGGCGCCCCGTGGGAGGCGTGACCGCATCCGCGCTGCGACACGCGGTGCGCGACCCGGGGGAGGAGGCTCCGCTCAGCCCCTCGCGGCTGCGAGAGCGTCGGCGGCGAGCCGCACGGAGGCGTCCCGGCCGGTCAGCCAGAGCGGCACGGAGCGGGCGCGGAGCCCCGCCGACTCGAGCGCCGGGACCGCGTCCGCGTCCTCCTCGCCGACGAGCCAGGCGTCGAGGAGGCCGCCCCCGCTCCGGGCTCCGTAGTGCCGGCCGACGGCCTCGGCGGAGGTCTCGACGCCGATCGCGGCGAGGCAGGCGTCGGCCATGCCGCGCACCACCGCGCCTCCGATGACGGGGGAGACGCCCACGACGGGTGCGGAGGTCCGGCGGAGGGCGTCCGCGATCCCGGGCACTCCGAGGATCGTGCCGATCGAGACGACGGGATTGGAGGGGGCGACGAGCACCGCGTCGGTGTCGGCGATCGCCTCCAGCACGCCCGGGGCGGGGCGGGCGCTCTCCACCCCCTGCTGGACGAACCGGCGCGCGGGCGCTGACGCCCGAAGCCGCACCCACCACTCCTCGAAGTGGAGGAGCCGCACGCCCTCGCCGGGAAGGTCGACCTCGACGTGGGTCTCGACGTCCTGGTCCGACATCGGCCGCAGGCGGACCCCCAGTGGCCAGCGGGCGGTGATCCGGGCGGTCGCCTCCGAGAGGGTGAGGCCGTCGCGCAGCATCGAGCTGCGGGCGATGTGGGTGCCGAGGTCGAGGTCGCCCAGGGTGAACCACGGCCAGCCGACGCCGAAGGCGGTGAGCTCGGCCGAGACCCGCTCGCTCTCGCCGGCCCGCCCCCAGCCGCGCTCCGTGTCGTTCACTCCGCCGAGCGCGTAGGTGATCGAGTCGAGGTCGGGGCAGACCTTGAGGCCGGTGAGCCACATGTCGTCGCCGGTGTTGACGACGACGGTGATCTCGCTCACCTCGCCGCCGGCGGCCTCGAGATCGCGGAGGTGCTCGCGGACCGCCGAGGTGAAGCGGGCGCCGCCGACGCCTCCGGCCAGGATCGTGATGCGCATCCGACCACGCTAGCGGCACCGACGGATTCCTCCCCCGGCGAGCCTTAATGCTGCGGATCCGCGCCGGAAACACCGGGGAAACGTCGAACCCCGACGATGAAGCCCTGTCCCCGGAGCCGGACGGTCCGTCATTGCCTTCGGGCCCGGCGGGGACCACAGTGGGTCCACGTCCCCGGCTCCGCACCGCCCGGCGGAGCACACCGGAGCCGGACAGGGACGCCCGAGCATGGAGGTACCGATGACCATCGTCCGCGCAGCGATCACCCAGACGACCTGGACCGGCGACAAGGAGTCGATGCTCGACAAGCACGAGCGGATGGCCCGGGACGCCGCAGCCGACGGCGCGCAGATCGTCTGCTTCCAGGAGCTGTTCTACGGCCCGTACTTCGGCATCACCCAGGACAAGAAGTACTACCGCTACGCCGAGCCCGCCGACGGGTCGATCGTGCAGCGCTTCGCGGCCCTCGCGAAGGAGCTGGGCGTGGTGATGATCCTCCCGATCTACGAGGAGGAGCAGACCGGCGTCTACTACAACACCGCGGTCGTGGTCGACGCCGACGGGACGATCCTCGGCAAGTACCGCAAGCACCACATCCCGCACCTGGACCGCTTCTGGGAGAAGTTCTACTTCCGGCCCGGGAACCTCGGCTTCCCGGTCTTCGACACCGCGGTCGGCAAGGTCGGCGTCCACATCTGCTACGACCGCCACTTCCCGGAGGGCTGGCGGGAGCTGGGCCTGAACGGCGCCCACCTCGTCTTCAACCCCAACGCCACCAAGCCCGGCCTGTCGAACCGCCTCTGGGAGGTCGAGGGCCCGGCGGCCGCGGTGGCGAACGGCTACTTCGTGCTGCAGCCCAACCGCGTCGGCCGGGAGGACAACGAGTACGGCGACCTCGCGGTCGACTTCTACGGCACCAGCCAGATCATCGATCCGCGCGGGGAGTTCGTCGGCGAGCGGGGCTCGGGCGAGGCCGAGGAGATCCTGATCCGCGACCTCGAGATGGACATGGTGCAGGAGATGCGCGACGACTGGCAGTTCTACCGGGACCGCCGGCCGGAGTCGTACACCAGCATCCCGAAGCCGTGACCGCAGACCGAGACGGGGAAGACCGATGAAGACCCTCATCACCGGCGGGACGGTCGTCAACGCGACCGGCACCGGAGCCGCTGACGTCCTGATCGACGGCGAGACCATCGCCGCCGTCCTCGCCCCCGGCTCCACGCTGCTGGGCTTCGATCTGGCGGCCCACGTCGACCGGGTGATCGACGCGAGCGGCAAGTACGTGATCCCGGGCGGGATCGACGCGCACACGCACATGGAGATGCCGTTCGGCGGCACCTCCGCCTCGGACACCTTCGAGACCGGCACGCGCGCCGCGGCCTGGGGCGGCACGACGTCGATCGTCGACTTCGTGGTGCAGTACCCGGGCGAGAGCGTCGTCGACCGGTTCCAGGCGTGGCAGGAGAAGGCGGCCGGCAACTGCGCGATCGACTACGGCTTCCACCAGATCCTCTCGGACGTGCAGGACTCCTCGCTCGTCGCGATGGACGAGCTGATGCGCGAGGGGGTGACCAGCTTCAAGCTGTTCATGGCCTACAAGGGCGTGTTCCTCTCGGACGACGGGCAGATCCTCCGGGCGTTCCAGAAGGGCGCGGAGAACGGCGCGATGATGATGATGCACGCCGAGAACGGCGCCCTCATCGACGAGCTGGTGAAGCAGACCCTCGCCGCCGGGAACACCGCGCCGTACTTCCACGGCACCTCTCGACCCTGGCAGGCGGAGGAGGAGGCGACGCACCGCGCGATCATGATCGCCGACCTCACCGGCGCGCCGCTGTACGTGGTGCACGTCTCCGCGAAGCAGGCGGTGGAGCAGATCGCGCAGGCCCGCGACCGTGGCATGAACGTCTTCGGGGAGACCTGCCCGCAGTACCTCTACCTCTCGCTCGAGGAGCAGCTCGGCGCGCCGGGCTTCGAGGGCGCGAAGTGGGTGTGCTCCACGCCGCTGCGCTCGAAGGCGGAGGGGCATCAGCACCACATGTGGCAGTCGCTGCGCACCAACGACATCCAGATGGTCTCGACCGACCACTGCCCCTTCTGCATGAAGGGCCAGAAGGACATGGGGATCGGCGACTTCTCGAAGATCCCCAACGGCATCGGCTCGGTGGAGCACCGGATCGACCTGATGTACCAGGGCGTGGTGTCGGGGCAGATCTCCCTGCCGCGCTGGGTCGAGCTCACCTCGACCACCCCGGCGCGGATGTTCGGGATGTACGGGAGGAAGGGCGTCATCCAGCCCGGGGCCGACGGCGACGTCGTCGTCTACGACCCGAGCGGGCACACCTCGATCGGGATCGGCGAGGGCCGCAGCCACCACATGAACATGGACTACTCGGCCTGGGAGGGCTTCGAGATCGACGGCCACGTCGACACGGTGATTTCCCGCGGCAGGGTCGTCGTCGACGACGGCTCCTACGTCGGCACGAAGGGCGACGGGGCGTACATCCCGCGCGGTCTGAGCCAGTACCTGATCTGAGCCGGCACCCGATCCGAGCCAGCACCTGATCGAGCAGAAGGAACCCCATGGACTTCGGAGTCGTCCTCCAGACCAACCCGCCCGCCTCGCGCACCGTCGCGCTCGCCGTCCTCGCGGAGACGCACGGCTTCGACTACGCGTGGACCTTCGACTCGCACCTGCTCTGGCAGGAGCCCTACGTGATCTACTCGCAGATCCTCGAGAGGACGCACCGGATCACGGTCGGCCCGATGGTCACCAACCCCGCCACGCGCGACTGGACGGTCATCGCCTCGCTGCACGCGACGCTCAACGAGATGTACGGGAACCGCACGGTGTGCGGGATCGGACGCGGCGACTCGGCGGTGAGGGTGACCGGAGGAGCTCCGACGACGCTCAAGACGCTGCGGGAGTCGATCCACGTCATCCGCGAGCTCGCCAACAGCCGTCCGGTCGAGTACAACGGCCAGACGCTGCAGTTCCCGTGGAGCCGGGGCTCGTCCCTGGAGATGTGGGTGGCCGCCTACGGCCCGCTCGCCCTGAAGCTCGCGGGCGAGGTCGGCGACGGCTTCATCCTGCAGCTGGCCGACGTGGACATCGCGCGCTGGATGATCGGCGCCGTCAAGGAGGCGGCGGCGAACGCCGGCCGGGATCCCGAGTCGCTGCAGTTCTGCGTCGCGGCGCCGATGTACATCGGCACCGACCGGGAGCACATGCGCGACCAGTGCCGCTGGTTCGGCGGGATGGTCGGCAACCACGTGGCCGACATCGTGGGCCGCTACGGCGCCTCCGGAGCGGTGCCGCAGGCGCTGACGGACTACATCGCCGGGCGCGAGGGCTACGACTACAACGAGCACGGCCGCGCGGGCAACAGCCACACCGCCTTCGTGCCGGACGAGATCGTGGAGCGCTTCTGCGTGCTGGGCACGGCGGACGAGCACATCGAGAAGCTCCGGGCGCTCGCCGACATCGGCGTGACGCAGTTCGCGGGATACCTCCAGCACGACAACAAGGAGGAGACGCTGCGCGTGTACGGCGAGCGGGTCATCCCGGAGCTGCGCGAGCACATCGTGGCCCGCGCATGAGACCGGCCCTCGCGCGCGGGCTCGTGCTCGGCGCCGGCGGGCTCCTCCTGCTCGCGCTCGTGTGGGAGGGCTGGAAGGCGCTCGGGCCCGAGGCCGGGGTGGTCGTCGGAGGAGTCACGGTGCTCCCGCGCACGAGCGCCATCGCGATGCCCCACCTCTGGGAGATCGCGGCCCGGCTCGGCGAGCCGGTCACCGGAGCGCGGAACGCCCCGGCGCTCTGGTCGGCCGTCGTGGGGGCGAGCGCCTTCTCGCTCGGGATCGCCGCGGTCGGCTGGGTCGTCGGCACGGTCGTGGGGCTGCTCCTGGCTCTCCTGATGCAGCGGTTCCGCACGGCGGAGTCGGCGGTGCTGCCCTGGATCGTGCTGAGCCAGACGGTGCCCCTGATCGCGATCGCCCCACTGGTGCGGCGCTGGGGGTCGCAGCTCGAGCTCGGACCGGTGACCTGGGAGAACTGGATGTCGGTGGCCCTGATCGCCTCCTACCTCGCGTTCTTCCCCGTCTCGATCGGGGCGCTCCGCGGGCTCGGCTCGCCGACGGCCCACCAGGTCGAGCTGATGCACGTCTACGGCGTCGGCTGGTGGAAGACGCTGGTGCGCCTGAGGCTGCCGGCGAGCGTGCCCTACCTGCTGCCGGCCCTCCGGCTCGGAGCGGTCAGCGCCGTCGTCGGCACGATCGTCGCCGAGGTCTCGATCGGCCTGCGCGGCGGGATCGGCCGCATGATCATCGAGTTCGCCTCCGCTGCCGGAGGCGACCCCGCCAAGCCCTGGGCGCCGATCCTCGGGGCGGTGCTGGTGGGCCTCGCGGCCGCCGGCGCCGTCGCTCTGCTCGGCACCCTCCTCCGTCCGTACCGCCGAGGGGAGCAGCCCGCATGAGCCCTGCAGGATCCGCGGTCGTCGTCGACTCCGTCACGAGGACCTTCACCACCGCTCGCGCCGCGAGCGTCACGGCGCTCCAGGACGTCTCGCTCGAGGTGGCCGCGGGGGAGTTCGTCTCGCTGATCGGCCCGTCCGGCTGCGGCAAGTCGACGCTGCTGCGGCTGATCGCCGACCTCGACGAGCCGGACTCCGGCTCGATCGCCGTGTTCGGCAAGACGGCCCGGCAGGCGAGGCTCGACCAGGACTACGGGATCGCGTTCCAGCAGGCGGGCCTCCTGCCGTGGCGCACGATCCGGGCGAACATCGCCCTGCCGCTGGAGCTGCACGGCGTCGCCGCGACCGCCCGGCGCTCGCGCGTCGACGAGCTGCTGGCACTGGTCGGGCTCGGCGACTTCGCCGACTCCTACCCGGACCAGCTCTCCGGCGGGATGCAGCAGCGCGTCGCCATCGCGCGGGCGCTCGCCGAGAGCCCGCGCCTGCTCCTCATGGACGAGCCGTTCGGGGCGCTCGACGAGATGACCCGCGAGCGGATGCAGACGGAGCTGCTGCGGATCCGGCGCGAGACCGGCGCCGCCGTCGTCTTCGTCACCCACTCGATCCCGGAGGCGGTGTTCCTCTCGGACCGCGTCGTGGTGATGTCGCCGCGGCCGGGCAGGATCCGCGACGTCCTCCCGGTCGGACTCCCCGGAGCATCCGAGCGCGACGCGGCGGTCAGGGAGGACACGGCGTTCTTCCGCGACGTGAGCGCCGTGCGCGAGCTGCTGCACGGCGATCCCGCCGCCGTGCCGCGCGGAGTGGAGAACCGGTGAGCACGACCGCGCTGGCGCGCAGCGTGCTCGCGCCGCTCGTGCTCGGGATCGCCGCGGTCCTGCTCTGGCAGGCCGGGGTCACCGCTCTGGCGATCCAGCCGTTCGTGCTCCCGTCGCCGCTGGCGATCGGACAGGAGTTCGCCGCGAACCTCGGCTCCGTCGCCGAGGGCAGCGCGGTGACCGGCCGCAACGCGCTGGTCGGCCTGCTGGTCGGCGCGGTGCTGGCGGTCGTGGTCGCCGGGCTCTCGGCGCTCGCGCGGGTCTTCGACGGACTGGTCGCGCCGATCGTGGCCGCGGCCGCCGTCGTGCCGATCGTCGCCCTCGCTCCGGTGCTCTACACGATGTTCGGAGCGAACGCCGAGACCGCGAGGCAGCTCGTCGCGGCGCTCGCCGTGTTCGTGCCGGTGTACGTGACGACGCTGCGCGGGCTGCGGCAGGCCGCTCCGGTGCACCGCGACCTGCTGAAGGCCTACGCGGCGACCCCCTGGCAGACCGCCCGCACGATCACGCTGCCCGGAGCAGTGCCCTACGTCTTCACGGGGCTCCGCATCGCCTCTTCGCTCGCGGTGATCTCGGCGCTGGTCGCCGAGTACTTCGGCGGACCCGTGGGCGGGCTCGGCAAGTCGATCACCACGGCGGCCTCGGGCAGCGACTACGCGCTCGCCTACGCCTACGTCCTGGGCGCCGTGCTCGTCGGCCTCGCGTTCTACTGCGTGACGGCCGCGCTCGAGGCGTTCGCGCTGCGCCGCAGCCGGCTGCGCTGAGCGCGGCGCCGCGCGTCCCCGCACCCTCCTCGATCCTCCCGATTCCCGACTCCCGATTCGCGACTCCACCCGACGCACCATCCGCACCGCCCGCATCATCAGCGCCACCTGCACCACAGCACCACCTGCACCGCCGCACCACGGGGCGCGCCGCACCGGCGACCCCGCAGACCGCACCAGGAGGACCCGTGACCAGACGCACCCGCATCACCCTGACGACGACCGCCGCCTTCGCGGCCGTGGGCCTCGCGCTCACCGGCTGCAGCGCCTCCGGCGGCTCCGACCCGGGGTCGGACTCCGGCTCCGGCGGCCTCACGCCGGTCACCCTGCAGCTGCAGTGGGTGGCCCAGGCGCAGTTCGCCGGGTACTACGCCGCGCTCGACCAGGGCTACTACGAGGACGAGGGCCTCGACGTGACGATCGCCGAGGGAGGCGGCGACATCGTCCCCCAGGACGTGCTCGCCTCGGGCGACGCGGACTACGCGATCTCCTGGGTGCCCAAGGTCCTCGGCTCGATCGAGCAGGGGGCCGGGATCACCGACGTCGCGCAGATCTTCGAGCGCAGCGCCACCACGCAGATCTCCTTCAAGGACAAGGGGATCACCTCGCCCGCCGACCTCGCCGGGAAGAGCGTGGGCAGCTGGGGCTACGGCAACGAGTGGGAGCTGTTCGCCGGCATGCAGAAGGACGGCGTCTCCCTCGACGACATCTCGCTGGTGCAGCAGCAGTTCGACATGAACGGCTTCCTCGCGGGCGACATCGACGCGGCCCAGGCGATGACCTACAACGAGTACGCCCAGGTCCTCGAGACCGTGAACCCCGCCACAGGCGAGCTGTACCAGCCGGACGACCTGAACGTCATCAGCTGGAACGACATCGGGACCGCGATGCTCCAGGACGCGATCTGGGCGGACGCGGGCAGGCTCGCCGACGACGACGCGTACGCCGAGCAGACGGTCGCCTTCATCAAGGCCTCGATCAAGGGCTGGATCTTCGCGAAGGACGACCCGCAGGCGGCGGCCGACATCGTCACCGCGGCCGGATCCACGCTCGGCACCAGCCACCAGCTCTGGATGACCAACGAGGTCAACAAGCTGATCTGGCCCTCGACGAGCGGCGTCGGGATGATCGACGAGGCCGCGTGGCAGCAGACGGTCGACATCGCGAAGGAGACGGAGAACGAGACGGGGGCGACGATCATCAGCGCGGACCCGCCCGCCACCGCCTATTCGAACGAGTACGTCGAGAAGGCGCTCGCGGAGCTCGCCGACGAGGGAGTGGACACGAGCGGTGCCGACTACGCGCCGATCGACGTGACGCTGGAGGCCGGCGGCGCCTGAGCCCGGACTCCGCCCCTCCCGGCTTCTCCCGGCCCCTCCGGCCCCGGAGGGGGCCGGGAGGGGTAGGCTGGACCCTCGTGACTACTTTCAAGAAGACGCCGTTCACCGTGAACGTGCGCGACCTCGTGAGGCGACCGGGCGAGATGCGCGAGCACCGCCTCGAGCTCGAGGCGCCGGAGCAGTTCGGCGAGGGGATCGTCGCGGTCCGCAAGGGATCGGCCGTCGATCTCGACGTCCGGCTCGAGTCCGTGCACGAGGGGATCCTGGCCAGTGTCGAGGTGTCGGCGAGGGCCGACGGCGAGTGCAGCCGGTGCCTGACCGACATCTCCCTGCCTGTCGATGTCGAGTTCCAGGAACTTTTCGCGTACTCTTCTGACGAAGCTTTCGACTATGAGGTTCACGACGACCACGTGGATCTTGAACCTCTGGTCAGGGATGCGGTGGTTCTGTCGCTGCCGTTCCAGCCGGTCTGCCGGCCGGACTGTCCGGGCCTCGACCCCGTCACGGGGGAGCGGCTGGCCGATTCCTCCACGCCCGAACCCGAGGCGCCGCGCGACTCCCGGTGGGCCGCGCTCGCAGGGTTGAGCGAGGGGGACGGCGGGGCCGCAGCGCCCGGAGCTTCCACCGACAGAGCTTCCGCAGACAGCGGTGAGGGCGCGACCGCCCTCACTGAATCCGACTAGAGGTAGAGAAGAGAGAATCATGGCTGTTCCCAAGAGGAAGAAGTCCCGCGCGAACACCCACGCCCGTCGTTCGCAGTGGAAGGCCGAGGTCCCCACCCTCGTCAAGACCATCGAGAACGGCAAGGTCGTCTACAGCCTTCCCCACCGCGCCAAGGTCGTCGAGGACTCCGCGGGCACCGCGCTGTTCCTCGAGTACAAGGGCCGCAAGGTCGCCGACGTCTGATCCCGCTCCTGGTCCGCACGGCGCGGGGCGCACCGCCCCTCGACGAACGGACCGCGGTCCATGGTGAACCAGACCTCCGCACGACCCTCCAGCGACGACCGGTCGCGTCTGGAGGCCACGCTCGGCGTGAGCCTCGACGGTGAGCTCTTCGAGCTCGCCCTGACGCACCGGTCGTTCGCTTTCGAGCACGGCGGCATCCCGCACAACGAGCGCCTCGAGTTCCTCGGCGACTCGATCCTCGGGCAGGCCGTGACCGTCATGCTCTACACCGAGTACCCCGCCCTCAGCGAGGGCGACCTGGCCAAGCGCCGGGCGAGCCTCGTCTCGACCGTCGCGCTCGCCGAGATCGCCCGCGGCATCGGCCTGGGCGAGTTCCTCCGCCTCGGACGCGGCGAGGAGCTGACCGGCGGCCGCGACAAGGCGTCGATCCTCGCCGACACCGTCGAGGCCATCATCGGCGCCGTCTACCTGGGCACCGGGCCCGACGCGGCCCGCGACCTGGTGCTGCGCCTGATCGCCCCTCTGCGGGCCGATCCGCTCCGCTTCGGCGTCTCGATGGACCCGAAGACGAGCCTCCAGGAGGCGGCCGCCGAGCGCGGTGCGCCGGCCCCGCGCTACGAGATCGCCGCCACCGGCCCCGACCACAACAAGGTGTTCGTCGCCACTGTGATCGTCGGCGGACTCGTCACCGCCCGCGGCGAGGGGACGAGCAAGAAGTCGGCCGAGATGGCCGCCGCGCTCGACGCGTGGACGCGTCTGGCGGCCCCCGGCGCACCCGCCGCTCCCGCGGTCTCGGACTGACCGTGCCCGAGCTGCCCGAGGTCGAGGTGGTGCGGGCGGGCCTCGCTCCCGCGGTCACCGGCTCCCTGGTGACCGGCGTCGAGATCGTCGACGAGCGCTCGCTGAAGCGCCACGTGCATCCGCACGGGACCTTCGAGCGCCTGCTCGTCGGGCGCCGGCTCGAAGCGGCGGTGCGGCGCGGGAAGTTCCTCTGGCTGCCCGCGGGCCGCGACGAGGCGCTGCTGGTGCACCTCGGCATGAGCGGTCAGGTGCTGCTGCGCACGGCGGATGCGGCGCTGCCGCGGCTGGCGCGCATCCGGATCGGGATCGAGCACCCCGAGCACGGCGAGCTCGCCCTGCACTTCGTCGACCAGCGGATCTTCGGCTCGATGGCGGTCGACGCTCTGGTGCCGACCCCGGACGGAGCGCCGGGCGGCTACGCGGGCGAGGAGGCCCGCGGAGGCGGCTGGCTGCGCGCCGTGCCCTCGCAGGTCGCGCACATCGCCCGCGATCCGCTCGACCCCTCCTTCGACCTGGGCTCGGTCGTCGCATCGCTGGCGAGGAGGAGCAGCGGGATCAAGCGGGCGCTGCTCGACCAGACGCTCGTGAGCGGCATCGGGAACATCTACGCGGACGAGTCGCTGTGGGCGGCGGAGCTGCACCCGGAGCGGCCGAGCTCGTCGCTCGGCGAGGCGCGCATCCGCCGCCTCTTCGCCGAGGTGCGCTCGGTGCTCGAACGGGCGCTGGCTGAGGGCGGCACCAGCTTCGATGCGCAGTACGTGAACGTGAACGGCGCCTCCGGCTACTTCTCGCACAGCCTGCACGCCTACGGGCAGACGGGGAAGCCCTGCGCCCGGTGCGGCGCGGCGATCGTGCGGGTGCCGTTCATGAACCGCTCCTCGCACCTCTGCCCGCACTGCCAGCAGCTGCCGCGCTGACGCGCCGGGAGGCGCCGCCTCAGGCGGCGGCGTCGGCGGGCGCCGGAGCGTACCGGGAGTGGACGACGAGCTCGCCCAGCAGCGTCGCGACGAGCGTGATGACGGCGGCGATCGCGAGGCCGAGCCAGAGCCCGACCAGCAGGGCGAGCGCGCCGACTCCGGCACCCGCGGCGATCAGGACGATCGCCGCCGCGCGGCGGAACCACGGCTGACCGGAACCACCCGCCAGGCGGGAGTCCGCAGCGAGGCCCGTGATCGTCGAGGTGACGACGACCGTCGTGACGTCCTTGACGGCGAGGTGGCGGGCGGTCGCGGCCTGGAGGCCCATCGCCCCGCCCAGCACGCCGGTGACGGTGAAGGCGAGCGGCTCGGGGTGCTCGGGCACGACCGCGAGCACGATCGCCAGGACGCCGAGCAGGATGCCGACCACCGCGAAGAGCCAGGTCGAGCGCGAGGTCCAGCCCTTCTTCACCGGGCGGAGCACCCGGCCGCCGATCACGGCGCCGATCATGAAGGCGCCCAGCGCGATCAGGGGCCCGACCACGGGCAGGTCGGCCGCGCCGGAGAGGGCCATGCCGAGGATGACGACGTTGCCGGTCATGTTGCCGGCGAAGACGCGGTCGAGCCCGAGGTACCCGACGGCGTCGATGATGCCGGTCGAGAAGGTGAGGGCGAGCATCAGGCCGAGGGTCGCGCCCTCGGAGCGGGTGCGCAGGCGTCGGAGCACAGGAGTCCTGTCGTCGGGGGCGGGTCTGGAGAATCGTGGCACACGCGTGCACATGCTCGAAACACGGCGCGGTTAGGGTCGGACGGCGCGGACGGGCCGCGCGGGAGGCGGACGCGCATGCGGTGGACGGAGTGGGCGGTGCAGCCCGGTGAGGGAGTGCCGCCGGGGGTGGACTACCTGCCGGCCGAGCCGGGTTCGGTGCTGTGGGGGCGCCTGCCGTGCGCGGCGGACGCGTCCGTGCTCACCGTCGACTCGGGGGCCGAGGTCGTCATCGACACGCTCAGCCACGAGGGCGTGCTGGAGGATCAGGGCCGCGATCCGGTCGCCTTCTTCGGCCGCCACGGAGTCGCTCCGGAGGGGGTGCTGCGCGACGCGGTCGCGCTCGCCGCGGACGGGCCGTTCCGCGACGGCGAGACGGACGGGCCGCACGTGGTCACGGGGCCGATCGCCGTCCGGGGAGCGCTGCCGGGGGACCTGCTCCGGATGACCCTCCTCGAGGCCGAGCCGCGCGTGCCGTACGGAGTCGTCTCGAACCGGCACGGCCGCGGGGCGCTGCCGGGCGAGTACCCGCTGCAGGAGGGGCCGTTCAGCGTCTTCGCGCGCGTCGATGAGGACGCGCAGGGCGGTCTCCGCGGCGTGATCCCGCTGGTGCCGGGAGGGGAGCGGGCCGCCCGGTTCCCGCTCCGGCCGTTCCTCGGGATCATGGGCGTCGCCGTCGCAGGGGAGGAGCGCCCGCACTCCGTGCCGCCCGGTGCGCACGGGGGCAACATCGACATCGCACTGCTGACCGCCGGAACCAGCCTCTACCTTCCCGTGCAGGTCCCGGGCGCGCTCGCGTACGTCGGCGATCCCCACTTCGCGCAGGGCGACGGCGAGGTGGCGCTGACGGCGATGGAGGCGAGCCTGCGCGTCCGGGTGCGCCTGGAGGTCGTCCCGCGTGCCGAGGCGCTCGCGGCGTTCGGGGAGCTGCTCGGGCCGATGGGGGAGACCGGCGAGTTCCTCGTGCCCACCGGGATGGACGAGGACCTGGACGTCGCCGTGCAGAAGTGCGTCCGCGCGGCCATCGCGCTGCTGGCGGCCCGCTACGGGATGGACCCGGCTCACGCCTACGCCTACCTCAGCGCGGCGACCGACTTCGACATCTCGCAGGTGGTCGACCTGGTGAAGGGCGTGCACGCCCGCGTCCGGACGGCCGACTTCGATGACTGACCCGCGGGTGACGACGCTCGAGGGCGACCTGCCGGACGGGCTGGTGGACGCGGTCCTGGCGTACGAGGCGGCGCTCGGGGCTGACGACGTCGCGGCGCTCGCCGACGCGTTCGTGGACGCGCCGACGACGCTCCGGGGCGACGCCTCCGGACTGCTCGTCGGCCACGCGGTCATCACCGGCTTCCGGGGTCGTCGCGGCGGGGCGCCGGTGCGGGAGCTGGTCGAGCTGCACGTGCGGGCGGTCGATGCGGGCACGGCGCTCGTGGTCAGCGTGAACGCTCCGGCCCGTGGCGGGCGCGGGCTCGTCACGCAGCTGTGGTCGCGGGAGGGCGGGACCTGGCGGGTGCGCGCCGCGCAGGTGCAGGCGCCCTCGCCCGCGCTGGACCCCCGCGTCTGGCGGGCCGTCGGCGCGCCGCTCGTGCCGGCCGCCGGCTCCGGGACCCTCGACGGACTGGACGTCGCAGTCAAGGACCTCTTCGCGATCGAGGGCCAGCGGATCGGCGCGGGAGTGCCGGCCCGCCTCGCCTCCGCGCCGATCGAGGCGGCGACCGCTCCGGCCGTCGCGCAGCTGCTCGCAGCGGGAGCGTCGGTGCGCGGGATCGCTCAGACCGACGAGTTCGCGTACAGCATCGCCGGCCGGAACTCCGGCTACGGGACGCCGCCCAATCCAGCCGTGCCCGGAGCGATCCCGGGCGGATCGTCGAGCGGACCGGCGACCGCCGTGTCGCTCGGGCAGGCCGCCGTCGGGCTGGCGACCGACACCGCGGGATCGATCCGGGTACCCGCCTCCTACCAGGGCCTGTGGGGGCTGAGGACGACCCACGGTGCAGTGCCCGTCGAGGGGCTGCTGCCGCTGGCGCCGAGCTTCGACACCGTCGGGTGGCTGACGCGGGACCTCGGCACGCTGAGGCGGGTGGCCGAGGTCTGCCTGCCGTCCGGCCCGCCGGTGCGGAGTCTCGCGGTGGCGCCGGCACTGCTGGGCGGAGTGGACGCGGCCGTCCGGGCGGCGTTCGGATCGGCCGTCGGGAGGATGAGCACCGAGGAGGTCGAGCTGCCCCCCGTGGCGGAGATGCTCGAGGCGTTCCGGCTCGTGCAGGCGGCGGAGGCGTGGCGGTCGAGCGGCTCGTGGGTCGCGGCGCATCCGGGAGTGCTGGCGGCGGACGTGCAGGCGCGCTTCGACGCGGCCTCGCTCGTCGACGAGCAGACGGAGGCGGCCGCACGGGCGCGGGTCGCGGGGTTCCGGGAGGCGCTCGACCGTGCGCTCGAGGGGCGGGTGCTCCTCCTGCCGTCGACGTCGTCGGTGGCGCCGGCCCTCGATGCGTCGGCCGAGGCGATCGACGCGGCGCGGACGGCGACGCTCGGCCTGACCTGTGTCGCCGGGATCGGCGGGTATCCGGCGCTGTCGGTGCCGCGGTCGAGTGTCGGCGGCGCTCCGGTGGGGCTCTGCCTGGTGGGACCGCGGGGGTCGGATCTCGCACTGCTGGAGCTGGCCGGCATGCTCTGAGAGGGGCCACGCCCGGAGCTCGTTCTCTCCCTCGTCGCGAATCGGGGCGGACGCCGTGACCCGTTCTCCCGCTCGCCGCCTCTCCCTCTCCCTCTCCCTCTCCCTTTCTCTTTCTCTTTCTCTCTCGCTCCGTCGCTCCGTCCCTCCGTCGCTCCGTCCCTCCGTCGCTCCGTCCCTCCGTCCCTCCGTCCCTCCGTCGCTCCGTCCCTCGTCGTGGATCCGAGGCGGAAGCTGCGCCGTCGCGCCCGAGTCGCTGCGGTGATCGCTGTCCTCGGGTGCGATCTCAGCGGTGAGCACGGGCGCCGAGCCCGGAGGGTGGAACGGGCCCGGGTGCAGCGAGTGCGGGCTCGGTGGACCGGTTCGTCGGCGGGCGCGTCGGACGACCGGCTTCCACGGCTCGGCCCTCGGCTGAGACAGGCCGCCGGCTCGGACCCGCGCGGCGCGAGCACGCCTGCTGGAGCACGCCTGCTGGAGCACGCCTGCTGGAGCACGCCCGCTGGAGCACGCCCGCAGGAGCGCGGCTCCTTCCGCCGTCAGAACGGGGGCGGCGCATCGCTGAAGCTCGGCCTGCGCCGCGGCGGGGCTGGCGGCGCGGGCGGATCGGGTGGACGGGTGACCACGCGGCGGCCCGTGGGGGTGGTCCAGTCGGCCGATCCGTCGGGGTGGAGCGTGTAGGTCCAGCGGTCGCCGTGGCGGACGTGGTGGTGGGCGACGCAGAGCGACGCCAGGTTGTCGAGGGCGGTGGCGCCTCCGTGACGCCACTCGAGCGTGTGGTCGGCCTCGGCGGTCGCCGCGGACCGGGTGCAGCCGGGGAAGCGGCATGTCCGGTCGCGCAGCTGGAGGGCGAGGCGCATCCGCGGGGGAGGGAGGCGGTGCGTGCGTCCGACGGAGACCACGGCGCCCGTGCTCGGATGGGTGAGCGCCGGGGTGACGGCCGAGTCGGCTCCGAGGAGCTCGCGCGCGACGCCGGCCGGGATGAGGCCGTAGCCGTCCAGTTCCGCGGGGGTCTCGTCCTGCCCGGCCGCGGTGCTCGCGGCGAGGGTCAGACGCAGCTCGGCCCGGATGCCGCGAGCGGACGTGCGCGGACGCTCGTCGCCCGGCGCCGTGCCGGACACGTCGCCGTCGCAGAGCAGGTCGACCAGGGCGTCGGCCCGCAGCTGCGCGAGCGTGCGCTCCTCCGCTGCACCGCTCCCGTCGCGGAGGGCGCGGGCGATCCGGTCGAGCCGCGCGAGCGCACCGAACGCTGCCGGAGCGGGGAGGGTCGCGCAGAGCGTGGCCATGCCGTCCTGCTCGGGCGAGACCCGGACCGACCGGTCCTCCCGAGCGCGGGCGTGCCGGTCGGCCAGAGGACTCTCGTGGAGTTCGTCCCGCAGCCGGGCGAGGCGTCGCCGCAGCTGGGTCGGCGTCATCGAGGCGGCCAGTCCCGCGGCGCGCTCGTCGAACTCCGGGAGGGTGGCCGGCGGCAGGGTGGCCGCGACTCCGCAGATGATCTGCCCCGCCTTCCAGCGCAACCGCGCCTCGGCCAGCGCGGCGCGCGTGCAGGGCAGGTGGTCGACCAGCAGGCGGGCGTGCTCGAGCTCGCGCGCGGCCACACGCTCGGACACGGCGAGTGCGACGGCGAGCTCGGCCCGGACCGAGCGCTCCACGAGGTCGCGCGACTCGGCGGGAGACCCGCCGCGCGCGAACGCCTCCGGGCGACGCAGAGCAGCCGTGTACGCCTCGTGCAGCGCCTCGGCGGAGGCGAGGTGGAGCGGAGCCGCCGAGCGGGCGAGCAGCGCCGCGCGGTCGCCGAGGGCGCGGACCTCCTCGAGTCCCTGCCGCATCCCATCCGCCATACACGTATTGAACCAGCGACCACCGACACGCGGGCCGCAGGTGCGCCCGATCGGGAGGACCCGCTTCCGGAAGACGCCTGTGGAGGAGCTTCTGTCGAGAATCTCGACCCGCGCCACACCGCGAAACACCGGCGAAACGTCCGTCGCATAGGCTCTCCGGGTGAAACGACTGTTTCTCTCCCGCTCGTGAAGAGGTGGCCCATGACCGCGCCCGCACCGTTCCTCCCCGTCGATCCGCCGCCGCGCCTGCTGATGGGGCCGGGCCCGATCAACGCGGATCCGCGCGTCCTGCGTGCGATGTCGGCGCAGCTGGTCGGGCAGTACGACCCGTTCATGACGGCGACGATGACGGAGACGCAGGAGCTGTACCGGCAGGTGTTCCACACCCGCAACGAGAAGACGATGCTCGTCGACGGCACGAGCCGTGCGGGCATCGAGGCGGCGCTGGTCTCGATGCTGGAGCCGGGCGACCGCGTGCTCGTGCCGGTCTTCGGGCGGTTCGGGCACCTCCTCCGGGAGATCGCGGAGCGCTGCGGCGCGGAGGTGCACGTGATCGAGGCCGAGTGGGGGCAGGTCTTCCCCGTCTCGGCGATCGCCGAGGCTCTGGCCCGGGTGAAGCCGAAGATGCTGGCCGTGGTCCACGGCGACACGTCGACCACCATGGCGCAGCCGCTGGAGGAGCTCGGCGCCCTCTGCGAGAAGCACGGCGCCCTCTTCTACACCGACGTCACCGCCTCCCTCGCGGGCAACGCCTTCGCGACCGACGAGCTCGGGCTCGACGCGGTCACCGCGGGGCTCCAGAAGTGCCTGGGCGGCCCGTCCGGATCGGCTCCCGTCACCTTCTCGGAGAAGGCCGTCGCGGTGATCGAGTCGCGCAGGAGCATCGAGGCGGGGATCCGCGACGAGGGCGACACTGTCAGCGCCCGCCGCGTCCGCTCCAACTACTTCGATCTCGGCATGGTCTTCGACTACTGGGGGCCGCGCCGCCTCAACCATCACACCGAGGCGACCACGATGCTCTACGGCGCGCGCGAGTGCGCCCGCATCGTCGTCGAGGAGGGCCTGGACGAGACGGTCGCCCGCCACGCGCTGCACGGGTCGGCGATGCTCGCCGGAGTCCGCGGCCTCGATCTCGAGGTGTTCGGCGACGTCGGGCACAAGATGACGAACGTCGTCGCGGTGCGCATCCCGCAGGGCGTGAACGGTGACGCGGTGCGCGGGGAGATGCTCGCCGACTTCGGCATCGAGATCGGCACGTCCTTCGGGCCGCTGCACGGGAAGGTCTGGCGCATCGGCACGATGGGCTACAACGCCCGGACGGACGCGGTGCTGACCACCCTGGCGGCGCTGGAGGCGGTGCTGCGCCGCGCGGGCGCCTCCGTGCCGGTGGGCGGCGGAGTCGCGGGGGCCTACGAGGTCTACGGGGCGGCACGCGCATGACCGGCACGACCGCGGACCCCACGACCGCGCCCCCCGCCGCCACCGCCGCGACCGCCCCCGACGCCGCCGCGATCATGGCCCGCTGCGACGAGCTCGCCGCGGTCTCCTCCAGCCGCGACGGCATCGAGCGGGTCTACCTCTCGCCCGAGCACGCCCGGGTGAACGCGATGGCCGCGCGCTGGATGACCGAGGCGGGCATGCGCACCTGGCAGGACGCGGCCGGCAACCAGTGCGGCCGCTACGAGGGCGCGACTCCGGGACTCCCGGCGCTCCTGCTCGGCTCGCACCTCGACTCGGTGCCCGACGCGGGCCGCTACGACGGGATCCTCGGCGTGATGCTCGCGATCGCCGTGGTGTCGCGCCTGCAGGGGGCGGGCCGGCGCCTGCCGTTCGCCGTCGAGGTCGTCGCGTTCGGCGACGAGGAGGGCACCCGCTTCGGCACAGCGCTCCTCGGCTCCCGCGCCCTCGCCGGCACCTGGGACGAGCACTGGTGGGATCTCGAGGACGCCGACGGGACGACGCTCGTCGAGGCGTTCCACGAGTTCGGGCTGGACCCCTCGCGCATCCGCACCGCCGCGCGCGACGCGCAGGACGTTCTCGCCTACCTCGAGGCGCACATCGAGCAGGGCCCCTACCTGGAGGAGGCTGACCGCGCCCTCGCCGTGGTCTCCTCGATAGCGGGCGCCCGCCGCTTCGCACTCACCCTCACCGGCAAGGCCGGGCACGCGGGCGGAGTTCCGCTCGACCGCCGCCGCGACGCGCTCACCGGGGCGGCCGAGGCCGTGCTCGCGGTGGAGCGCATCGCGCGGGAGCAGGACGTGATCGCCACGGTCGGCCGGCTCGAGACCTTCCCGGGCGCGGTCAACGTCATCCCCGGCCGGGTCGAGTTCAGCCTCGACCTCCGCGCCGAGACCGACGCCCAGCGCGACACGGCGTGGGACGCCATCGAGCACGCGATGTCGGAGTCGGCGTCGCGCCGCCGTCTCGCGCTGACGGTGGAGGAGACCCATTCGGCCCCCGCGGTCGTCGCCTCCTCTCGGCTGCAGGACGTCGTGCGCGCGGGCATCCGCGCGACCGGGGACGCGGAGCCGATGGTGCTGTTCTCCAAGGCCGGCCACGACGCGATGGCGGTCGCCGACCTCGCCGAGTACGCGATGCTCTTCCTCCGCTGCGAGGGCGGCGTCAGCCACCACCCGGACGAGAACGTGACCGAGGCCGACGTCGCGACCGCGCTCGACGCGTTCGAGGCGGCCGTGCTGGCGCTCGCCGACGGGACGCCGACCGCGTGACCCCCGCCCCGGCCCCCTCGACGAGCATCGGTCACCGCATCGATGCCGGCTACGCCGCGCTGTCGCGGCAGGAGCAGCGGGCGGCCGACTTCATCCTCGACCACCTCGGCGACCTGGCCGTCTACACGGCGACCGAGCTCGCCCAGCACAGCGGAGTGTCCAAGGCCACGGTCTCTCGGCTGTTCCGCCGCCTGGGGTTCTCGAACTCGCAGGAGGTGCGCGAGCACGCCCGGGCGCTGCGGTCCTCCGGTGTGCCGGTCGGTCCCGCGCAGGGACAGGGGGATCCGCTCGCCGCGCACCTCGAGAGCGAGCGGGCGAACCTGGCCCGGCTGGCCGCCGCGTTCGGCGACGGGCGGCTGGAGGAGGCGGTGCGGCTGATCGCGGGAGCACGCGAGGTCGTCGTGATCGGACTGCGCAACAGCTACCCGGTGGCGCTGCACCTGCGCCAGCAGCTCGCGCAGGCGCGCGGACGCGTCCGGATCGCCCCGCAGCCCGGCCAGTCGCTCGGTGAGGAGCTCGAGGGGCTCGGAGCCGAGGACGTCGTGGTGCTGGTCGGCTTCCGCCGCCGCCCCGCCTCTTTCGCGGCCCTGATCGGGACGCTCGCCGCGCGCGAGGTGCCCGTGGTGCTCCTCGCGGATCCGCCCGCCCGGCGCTACGCGGAGCACGCGGCGGTCTGGCTGGAGTGCCCGGTCGACAGCGGCACGGCGCTGGACAGCTACGCGGCGGCGATGAGCGCGGTCGCGCTCGTGGCCTCCGGAGTGCTCGGGGCGTCGCCGAGGGAGTCGCGCGAGCGGATCGCCGGGATCAGCACGGCCTACGCGGAGCTCGCCGAGCTGGAGGACCGGCCGTGAGCGAGGCGGCGGAGCTGATCCGTGCGCACGCCAAGGACCCCGTCGGGCAGGCCGACCCGACTCCGGCCCTCGGCCGGGCCGAGCTGATCACCCCCACCTGCGGCGACCGGATCGAGCTGCGCGTCGACGGCGGCGCGGAGCAGGTGCGCCTCGCCTGGAGCGGGCGGGGGTGCGAGGTCTCGCGGGGATCCGCGTCGCTGCTCGTGGACGGTCTCGACGGGCTGCCGGCGTCGGACATGCGGGAGCGGATCGACGCGTTCCTCGCGGCGATGGCGCACCGGGAGGGTGCACTCGCCGGCGAGGAGCAGGCGCTGCTCGCGGTGGCGGGCAACCCCGTCCGCTCCGTCTGCGCGACGCTGGCCTGGCGGGCGCTGGCCGCCGCCCTCGACGACGCGGGCCTGGCGTGAACCGCTCAGTCCGGCCCGTCGCGGTCGGCTCCCGACCACAGATCGCCGCACTCCACCCCCCGCGCGCCCCTCGCGCGGAGCAGGTCGCGCGCGCCGGAGTCGCCGTGCACGCCCTCGAGGAGCTCCGGCCAGTGGTCCCGTCCCAGCAGCACCGGATGACCGGGCCGACCGCGGAAGACCGCGCGGGCGAGCACGTCCGGCGCGACCGGCGCCTCCGCGAGCAGCCGGGCCCCCACGCTCGGCGGCTCCTCGGGCAGGTCGACCAGGGCGACCAGCGCGGCGACGCCCTCGGCCGCGGCGAGACCCGCGCGGAGCGACGCCGAGAGGCCGCTCTCCCACTCCGCCGCGACGACCACGTCCGCGGACGGCGGCACCAGGAGGCGCGCCCGTCCGCCCTCCGCGCCCAGGACCACGAGCACCCGCCCGCAGCCCACCGCGCGGAGCCTCTCGGCGGCCCGCTCCACCCAGGGAACTCCCGCCGCGTCGCGCCGCAGCGCCTTCGGGCCGCCCGCCCGGCGCCCCGCACCCGCCGCGAGCACCAGCCCGACGAGGTCCCGACTCCCGACCAGATCCATCCGACCATCGTGCCGCAGGCCGAGCCCCTGCTCCGCCGGACGAAGGAGACCGCATGACCGACACCCGATCCGAGACCGCCCGCGACGTGCTGCTCGCGTGCCTCGCCGTCCCCCGCTGGGCCGACGAGGTCGCCTCCGGCGCGCCCTACCCGTCGGCCGACGCGCTCG
The DNA here is from genome assembly GCF_002932165.1 of Rathayibacter sp. AY1F8. Taxonomy (NCBI): domain Bacteria; kingdom Bacillati; phylum Actinomycetota; class Actinomycetes; order Micrococcales; family Microbacteriaceae; genus Rathayibacter; species Rathayibacter sp. AY1F8. The sequence continues at coordinate 12,961 of NZ_PSVB01000010.1, read as the reverse complement.
CCGACGCGGCCGAGCGGGCCGCGCGCACGCTCACCGAGGAGGAGGTGGAGGCGGCGCTGGCCGACCACCCCCGGATCGGCGAGCGGCACGCGGGCGCGGGGCGCTCCTCCGCGTTCTCGGCCGCGGAGCAGGCGGCGAGCCGCACGGGCGACGAGGAGCTGACCCGGCGGCTGCTGGCCGGCAACCGCGCCTACGAGGAGCGGTTCGGGCGCGTGTTCCTCCTCCGCGCGGCCGGCCGCGACCGGGCCGAGGTCGTCGCGGAGCTGGAGCGGAGACTCGGGCTCGACGACGAGACGGAGGCCCGCATCGTCGCGGAGCAGCTGCGGGAGATCACGGTGCTGCGGGTCCGCGGCCTCGACGACGGGCGCCTCGTCCGGGCGGAGGCCGCACGATGAGCGGGCACGCCAGCCGCGTCACCACCCACGTGCTCGACGCCGTCCGCGGCCGCCCCGCGCGCGGGGTCCCGGTGGCTCTCGACGCCCGTGCCGGCTCCGGCTGGGAGCGCCTCGCCGAGGCCCGCACCGACGACGACGGCCGCGTGGCGGCCTTCGGGCCGGAGCGCCTGGCCGCCGGGGTGCACCGGGTCGTCTTCGACACCGGCGTCTGGTTCGCCGCCTCGGGCACCGAGTCGTTCTACCCCGAGGTCGTCGTCGCCTTCCGCCTCGACGACGAGGAGGCGCACTTCCACATCCCGCTCCTGCTCAGCCCCTTCGCCTACTCGACCTACCGGGGCAGCTGATGCAGCTGCAGGACGTCCTCGACGCGCCGCAGCTGCGGCTGCGCGTGCTGGTCGCCGGCGACGGAGCGCTCGCGCGGCCGGTCGACGGCATCTTCACGACCGATCTCCTCGACCCGCGCCGCTACATCTCGCGCGACCAGCTGGTGCTGACCGGTCTGGTCTGGCGTCGGGACGCCCAGGACAGCGCGGCCTTCGTCGCCGCGGTCGCGGACTCGGGTGCCAGCGCTCTGCTCGCCGGCGAGGGGCTGCTGGGCTTCGTGCCGGACGACCTCGTCGTCGCCTGCCGCGAGCACGACGTCCCGCTGATCGCCGTGCCGGCCGATGTGTCGTTCGGCGCGATCACGGCGCACCTGTCGAACGCCCTCGCCGGCGACCGCGTGGCCCGGCTGACGGCCGCCCTCGCCCGCCAGCGGGAACTGCTGACGGAGGTCTACCGGGGGCAGCAGCTCGACGAGCTCGTCACGCGCACCTCGCGCGAGCTCGGACTCCCCGTGTCGGTGCTGACCGCGACCGGCCGGACCGCGGCCTCCGCCTCGCCCCTGGGGCTGGGGGAGATCGAGCGGGTCGTGCACGCGGCGCTCACGGCCCGGCGCAGCCCGGTCGTGGTCGCGGACGCCCGCGGCGTCGCCCTGTCGGTCCTCACCGTCGCAGGCGCGGGCGAGCACCGCGCCACCTCCTGGCTGGTCGTCGTCGGGGGCGACTGGAACGACTGGCCCGCCGCAGTACTCGACGCCGTGACGGAGCTCGCCGGAGTCGTGGGGGTCTACCGGCTGCAGCGGGAGGCGGCGCTCTCGGCCGACTCCGCTCTCGCCGACCGCCTGCTCGAGCTCGTGGAGGAGGACAGCGAGCAGCCCGAGGCCGCGGTGTACCTGCGGCAGCTCGGACTCGGCGGCGCCGGGCGGTGCGCCGTGGTCGCCGCCGAGTTCGAGGGCGACGCGCCCCCGGACCTGGCGCGCCGTGTCCTGGTCGACGCCGCCGCGCACCTGGGCCGCGCCGTGGTCGGACGCGACGCCCAGGGCTGCGCGGTGGCGGTGCTGCCCACCGAGGCGACCGATGCGATCCCCACCGGCGCGGATCCGCTCGCCGTCGTCACCTCGGCGCTGCGACGAGCGGGAGCCGCGTGGCCGGGCGCCGTGCTGCGCGTCGGGACGAGCGCCGCGACTCCGCTGCCCGCGCTCGGCGGCGCCCTCCGCTCGGCACGCTACGGGATGCTGCTGCCGGGCTCTCCGGGCGACGACGCTCCGGTGCGGGTCAGCGACTCCGGGGAGGTCACCTCCGCCGTGCAGCTGCTGAGCGCGGTCCCCGACCACCTGCGCTCGGTGTTCGTCGAGCTGGTGCTCGGGCGGCTCGTCGAGCACGACGCGCGCTACGGCTCGCAGCTGGTCGCCACGCTCGCGGCGTTCCTCGACTGCGGCGGCTCGTGGGTGCGCACGGCGGAGCAGACGCACCTGCACCTGAACACGGTGCGGTACCGCATCGCGAGGGTGGAGGAGCTGACGCAGCGCGACCTGTCGGACACCGCGGACCGCGCCGACCTGTTCCTGGCGCTGCGCCTGCGCTGACGGCCGGGTGCGCGCGGTCCGCACCGCGCCGCCCGGGCCGGCCCCGTCACTCCGGAGGCGCGATCCGCCTGCCCCGGACGTGCACCGCGGCGATCGCCGGCTCGCGCAGGGTCATCAGCAGGGCGAAGAGCAGCTGGGCCGTCGCCTCCTCCTCGTCGTCCGCGCGGATCCCGTGGGCGAGGACGTCGGCGAGCGGCTCCCACCGGTCGGGCTCGATGCGGAGGAAGTCCGCGTCCTTCCCGGGGTCGAGGCTGCCGAACCGCTCCTCCTGGTCGAGCGCCCGCGCGCCGGCGAGCGTCGCCGTGAACAGGAGCTCGGCCGGATGCAGGGCGACGGCCGCGTCGCCGGGCTCCGAGAGGTGCACCTTGAAGGCGTCGTTCGCCACTCGCGCCAGCAGCCACTCGTCGCCCGCGCCCACGTCCGAACCGAGGGCGACGGTGACCCCCGAGGCGACGGTCCGGCGCCAGGGCATGGTGCCGGAGCCGAGGAACTGCTGCGAGGTCGGGCAGTGGGCGATCGAGGTGCCGGTCTCCTCCATCCGGTGCAGCTCCGCGTCCTGGCAGTGCACGGCGTGAGCGAGGATCGTGCGCGGCCCGAGGAGGGAGGAGCCGCCGCGCGCGGAGCCGGGCAGGAAGAGCCCGTCGTAGGTGTCGAGGTAGCTGCGGGTGCCGTACGCGCCGAGCACGGCGGCGATCTCGCCGTCGCCGGGCCGGTCGTTCTCGTTGAGGTGGCTGTGCACGTAGACGCCGCGTCCGCGGACGTCGTCGTAGAGGTCGCCGAGCGCTCCGAGGGTCCGGGGAGTGACGGACAGCGAGAACCGCGGGACGAGCGCGACCTGCAGGAGCGGGTCCCTCCCGTGCCAGCGGTCGATCTCCTCCGACGCGAGCGTCAGCGCCTCCTCCTCGGAGGTGATCAGGGGAGCCGCCGAGGCCGGGCCCGTGGTCTGGATGCCGCGCCCCGACACGATCCGCAGCCCCGCCTCGCGGCTGCGCTCGAAGAGGGCGTCCTGCGCGGCCGGGAACGCGGAGCCGAAGACCATCGCGGCGGTCGTGCCCGCGGCCACCCGTCGCCGGGTGAAGGCTCGCGCGACGACGTCGGCGAACTCCGGGTCGGCGAGCCGCGCCTCCGAGGGGAACACCGTCCGGTCGAGCCACTCGAGCAGCTGGCCGCCGCCGAAGCCGTCGGTCGAGAACGTCTGGGGGAAGTGCACGTGCGCGTCGACGAAGCCGGGCAGCAGGACCGACGCGGCGTCGCCGGAGACCGGCAGGAGCGCGAAGCGGTCCGGCAGCTCGCGGTACGGACCGACCCAGGCGATCGTGCCGTCCTCGTCCACGGCGAGAGCGCCGTCCGGGATCGACACCAGCGACTCCCGCGCGGTCGCGAGCGTCGCACCCCCGGCGACGTGCAGCACGTGCCCCCGGTGGACGCCCCCGGCGCCGGTCACACCAGGCCCGTGTAGGCGGTCCAGGCGGATCCCGCGGGCGGCGCGTCGTCGCGGGTGACGCTCGCCTGGATCAGCCCGTAGGGGCGGTCGGCGGCGTGGAAGACCTCGTTGTCGTTCTCGACGCCGAAGGGCGAGAGGTCGTAGACGAAGTGGTGCTTGTTCGGCGCGGAGAGACGGATCTCGACGATCTGCGGGTACTCCTCCAGGACCGCCTTCCCCATCTCGAAGAGCGTCTGCTGGAGGGCGAGGGAGTGCACGGTCGCGAAGCGGCTCGTCATGAGCGCCTTGACGCCCGCGTAGACCGCCTCCCAGTCCATCGCCGCGATCTCGTCCTCGCTCAGGGCGAAGCGCCACTTCGCGACCAGCGAGGTCGCCATCACCCGGTCGTTCGTCGGCTGGAGGACCGTGTACGGGTCGGTGAGGAAGCCGTGGAACTCGCTCCCCGTGGACTTCAGGATCGTGAGGTCCTTGAAGCCGCCGGTGATCCAGATCCGCCGCTCCTCGCCCGAGCCCTCGACCGTGACCGACGCGATCCGCGTCTCCTGGCCCTTCCGGACCCAGGTGTGGTCGTGCTCGCGCCCGTCCACCAGCACGCGCTCCCAGGCGAACTCCTCGATCTCGATGCGGGCGCCGTGGACGGGCTCGTAGCCGTCGACGAAGTGGCGGGCCAGCTCGAGGCCGTAGGGCTCGATCGAGCGCAGGCCCTTCTCCTTGGCGAAGGCGTACGCCGTCTGCTTCTGCGTGTCCGTGGGCAAAACGGCCGACTGGTCGCCCTCTCGGTGCGCGGCCTCGAAGTCGCCGCGGAGGGCCGTGGAGACGTTGACGTCGTGGATCTCGTGCCGCGGGGTCTCGCGGTAGATCCGCACGACGCGGTTCTCGGCCTTCCCGTACTGGTGGTCCCCGAGGATGATCGACATGTCCGCTCCTGTCCGTTCCGTGCGGCCGGGCCTGGTCACGCGGTGGTGCCCGTCCTGCTCGCGGCTCCTGCGAGCCCGTCTGCCAGCCTCGCGCCTGCCGGGGGCTCCGCGCACCGGCGGAGCATCCCGAGGAGCCGCCGCCGGGACTCCGAGTCTTGTGCGATCCGCCCGCTCCGCGGCTCCGACCCGCCTCCGTTCACACACTCGAAACCTGCCGATGACACGGCGGCGCTCGGCGTGAGCGGGGGAGCTCCCCGAGGTGTCGTCAGGGAGGCGGGGCATCGGCGGGTCGAGGTCAGGGGCGGCTGAGGAGGCGCCCGGCGGGCGGGACCGTCGCGGCGGTGACGCGTCGGCCGCCGACCCAGGTGGCGGCGACGGCGCCGCGGAGGACGCGGCCCTCGTAGGCCGAGACGGGGTTCCGGTGCGAGAGGGCGTCGACGTCCACGCGCCACTGCGCCTCCGGGTCGAACGCGACCAGGTCGGCGTCGGATCCCGCGTGCAGCAGGCCCTTCTGGCCGAGCCCGGCGAACGCGGCGGTCGCCGTGGACATCCAGGCGACGACCTGCTCGAGCGGGATGCCCCGCTCGCGGGCCCCGGTCCAGACCGCGCGGAAGCTCAGCTCGAGTCCCGAGATCCCGCCCCAGGCGACGCCGAAGTCGCCGCCCGCGGGGAGCTTCAGCTCGGCGGTGGCGGGGGAGTGGTCCGAGGCGATGATGTCGATCGTCCCGTCGAGCAGCCCCTTCCAGAGCAGCTCGCGGTTGCGCTCGTCGCGGATCGGCGGGCAGCACTTGAACTGCGTGCCGCCGTCGGGGATCGAGCCGGCGTCGAAGGTGAGGTAGTGCGGGCAGGTCTCGGCGGAGATCGGCAGCCCCTCGGCCTTGGCCTCGCGCAGGAGCGGCAGCGCGTCGGCGGAGGAGAGGTGCAGGATGTGCGCGCGGCAGCCGGTCTCGCGGACGGCCTCGATCACGTGCAGGATCGCGCTGCGCTCGGAGGCGGGCGGGCGGGAGTCGACGAACGCGCCGTAGGAGGCGCCGGGCTCCAGCGCGCTCGCCTCCAGCTCGGCCGGGTCCTCGGCGTGCACGATCAGCAGTCCGTCGAAGGCGGCGATCTCGCGCATCGCCTCGACGAGCTGCTCCCGGCTCAGGTGCGGGAACTCGTTTACTCCGCTCGGCGAGAGGAAGCACTTGAAGCCGAAGACGCCCGCGTCGTGGAGCTCGCGCAGCGTGCCGAGGTTCGAGGGGATCGCCCCGCCCCAGAAGCCGACGTCCACCTGCGCCTGCGGCCCGGCGGCCGCGCGCTTGGCCTCGAGCCCCGCCACCGTGGTGGTCGGCGGGATCGAGTTCAGCGGCATGTCGATGATCGTGGTGACGCCCCCGGCGGCGGCCGCGCGGGTGGCGGAGGCGAAGCCCTCCCACTCCGTGCGGCCCGGCTCGTTGACGTGCACGTGGGTGTCGACGATCCCCGGGATCAGGACCTGGCCCTCGGGGAGGACGATCTCCTCCGTGGTCCGCCAGGGGGCGTCCCGCTCGCCGACCGCGACGATCAGGCCCTCGGCGATCGCGATGCTGGCCGGACGCCGGCCGTTCTCGGTCAGCACGTCGGAGGCGCGGATCACGAGGTCGAGGAAGGGAGCGTCGTCAGGCATGGATCGACCCTATACTCGGCATGTTTCCTGCGTGTGAGCGCCCGTCGGCGGCTCCGCCCGGCCTCCCCGCAGCCCCGGCGCCGTCGCCTCCCGTCCGAGAAGAGGAGGCCGTCGTGCTCGACATCGCCGACCCCCTGCTCGAGCGCGTCGAGGCGGGCGGGAGCTTCGCGGTCGTCACGGTCACCCACGTCTTCGGTTCGGCTCCCCGCGCTCTCGGCTCCTCGATGGCGGTGGACGCGGAGGGGCGCGCGATCGGCTCGATCTCCGGCGGCTGCGTCGAGGCGCAGGCGTACGCGCTGGCCCAGGAGGTGCTCGGCACCTCGGGCAGCGCGTCCGAGCATTTCGGCTTCGACGACGAGGCGGCCTTCGCCGCGGGCCTGTCCTGCGGGGGGCAGCTGCGCGTGTTCGGCCAGGTCGTCGACTCCGGCTCCACCGCGGTCCTCGCCGAGCTGCGCGCCGCCCGCGCCGGCCGCTCGGCCGCGCTGGCGATCGTCGTCGGTGGCCCGGAGGAGCTGATCGGCCTCGTCCTCACCGGAGCGACGCGCCTCCAGGACGTCGTCGGCCCGCACCTGGACGAGGACACCGCCCGCCGCATCCTCGCCGAGCGCGAGGCGCGCCTGGCCTCCGGCCGCTCGGCCACGGTCGAGACCGCCTGCCGGAGCGCCGAGCTCGAGATCGCCTACATCGTGCACGCCGAGCGGCCGCGCCTGCTGATCTACGGCGCCGTCGACTTCTCCGCCGCGCTCTGCTCCGCCGGATCCCTGCTCGGCTACCGCGTGACCGTCTGCGACGCGCGTCCGGTGTTCGCGACCGCCGAGCGCTTCCCCGGCGCCGACGAGGTCGTGGTCGAGTGGCCGTCCGACCACCTCGCCCGCGCCGAGGTCGACTCGCGCACCGTGATCGCGGTGCTCACGCACGACGAGAAGTTCGACATCCCGCTGCTCGAGACCGCGCTCGCGCTCCCGGTCGCCTACGTCGGCGCGATGGGATCGCGGCGCACCCACGAGCGGCGGCTGCGGCTGCTGCGCGAGGCGGGAGTGACGGAGGAGGCGCTCGCCCGCCTGCACTCGCCGATCGGCCTGGACATCGGCGCGTCGACGCCGGAGGAGACGGCCGTGTCGATCCTCGCGGAGGTCCTCGCCGCGCGCACGGGGACGTCCGGGGAGCCGCTCGCGGGGCGCTCGGGCCCGATCCACGCGGCGCGCTGAGCCGCACGTCCTCCCCTGACGGCGCGCCGTCGTAATCGCGCCGGCCTGCTCGCACTCCGGCGGGAAACGGCCGCGAAACACCGCGCTGCCATGCTCGGGGCATGCAGCGCCACGTCCTCACCGGAGCCCACGTCGCCACCGTCGACGCGCACGGGACCGAGCACCCCGTCGGCCACGTCGTCGTCGACGACTCCCGCATCGTCGCCGTCGGAGCCGGCGACCCTCCGGCGTGGGCCCTCGACGGACGGTCCCCGACGGGCCTGCCGGCGCAGGAGGCGATCGCGCTCACGCGGGTCGATGGCCGAGGCCACCTGCTCACACCCGGGCTCGTCAACACGCACCACCACCTCTACCAGTGGCTCACCCGCGGCTGGGCGCAGGACTCGATCCTCTTCGACTGGCTGGTCGCGCTCTACCCCGCCTGGTCCCGCATCGACGCCGACCTGACCCGCTCCGCCGCCCTCGGCGCGATGGGCGTCCTCGCCCGGTCCGGCTGCAGCACCGTCGCCGACCACCACTACGTCTTCCCGCGGGGCTCCGGCGACATCGTCGGCGGTATCGTCGACGCGGCCGGCACCCTCGGCCTCCGGCTGCACGCGACCCGCGGGTCGATGGACCTCGGCGAGTCCCGGGGCGGCCTCCCGCCGGACTTCGCCGTCGAGACCACGGCGGCCGCGCTCCGGGCCAGTGGAGAGGCGGTCCAGCGGTACCACGACGCCTCCGCCGACGCGATGGTGCGGGTCGCGATCGCCCCGTGCTCGCCCTTCTCGGTGACCACCGACCTGCTGCGCGAGTCGGCCGTCCTCGCCCGTCAGCTCGGGGTCCGGCTGCACACCCACGGCTCCGAGACCGTGGAGGAGGACGCCTACACGCGGGAGGCGTTCGGCCTCTCGCCCACCGACCACCTGGAGTCGCTCGGCTGGCTCGGCGACGACGTCTGGATGGCGCACTGCGTCCACCTCGACGCCGACGCGATCGCGAAGTTCGCGGCCACGGGCACCGGAGTCGCGCACTGCCCGTCCTCGAACGGCCGGCTCGCGGCGGGCATCGCGCCGATCCCGCAGCTGCTGGCTGCGGGAGCCCCGGTCGGCCTCGGCGTGGACGGCGCGGCGTCGAACGAGTCCGGTCAGCTCGGCTCCGAGATCCGCGCCGCGGTGCTGATGAACCGCCTGCGCGCCGGCGCCCACCGGATGAGCGCCCGGCAGGCGCTCTCGGTCGCCACCATCGGCGGGGCCCGGGTGCTCGGCCGGCAGGACGAGATCGGCTCGATCGAGGTCGGCAAGCTCGCCGACCTCGCGCTCTGGCGGATCGACGGGATCGAGCACGCGGGCATCGCGGACCCGGTCGCGGCCCTCGCGCTCGGAGCGCAGCCCCCGCTGAGCCTGCTCCTGGTGCAGGGTCGCCCGACGGTGCGGGAGGGACGGCTGGTGAACGCGGACGAGGACGCGATCGCCCGCGAGGTCGCCCGGGCGAGCACGGAGCTGGCGTCGCGCGTCTGAGCTGCGGCAGCCGATCGGCGCTCAGCCCGTCGTCGTTCAACCGGGCGGCGCCTCCGCCTCGACGGACGCGACCGGGGCGGCGTCCGGGTGCAGGAGCCGCCAGATCCGGTCGCGGGAGAGCGGCAGCTCGGTCGGCCGCACGCCGATCGCGTCGCGGACGGCGTTGGCGAGTGCGGGGGCGACCGGGTTGTAGGGCGCCTCGCTCATCGACTTCGCGCCGAACGGCCCGAGCTCGTCGGCGGTGTCCGCGAAGAGCACCTCGGTCTCGGGCACGTCCGCCATCTGCGGGATGTGGTAGTTCCGGAGGATCGCCGTGGTCACGGTGCCCTCGCCGTCGAGGATCACCTCCTCGTACAGCGCCGAGCCGATCGCCTGCGCCACTCCGCCCTCGACCTGCCCGCGGCACTGCGCCGGGTTGATCACGAAGCCGGCGTCGGCCGCCTGGACCGACTGCAGGATCCGCACCTCGCCCGTCGGCTCGTGCACCGCGACGCGGAAGCCCTGGACGTTGAACGCGAGCGAGCGCTGAGCGCCGTCCTCGCTCCCGGTCGCGGTGACCGGTCCGCCGGCCGCACGGACCAGATCGGCGAACGCGACCCGGGTGCCTTCCGGAGCGAGCAGGCCCTCGTCGTCGGGCTCGAAGGTCTCGTCGTGCCCGGTCAGCCGCTTGGCGAGCGCCTGCAGCTCGGCGAGGAGGCGCGTCGCGGCCGAGTGGACGGCCTTGCCCGCGACGACCGTGCCGGCGCTGCCGAACGCTCCGGTGTCGTAGCGGGCCGCGTCCGTGTCGGACTGGCGGATCCGCACCCGGTCGGCCGAGGCACGGAAGGCGCTCGCGACCAGCTGCGTGTGCACGGTGGTCGTCCCGTTGCCGAACTCGGCCGTGCCGACGCCGATGGTCAGCACGCCCTCGGCGTCGACGGTGACGGTCGCCTCCGAGAAGTGGCCCCGCGGTGGGATGGTGGCGATCATCGCCAGTGCCGTGCCCTGCCCTGTCCGCCACCCCGGTCCGTCGGGGGCGGGGGAGCCGCCGCCGCCGGCCAGTGCCGCCTCGGTGAGGTCGAGGCACTGGTCGAGCCCGTAGGAGGCGAAGCCGATGTCGTCGCCCTCGACGTGCGTGACCACCAGCGGCTCGCCCGGGCGCACCGCGTTGATCCGCCGCAGCTCGAACGGGTCGATCCCGAGCTCGCGGGCGAGATCGTCCATCGCCGACTCGATGCCGAAGATCACCTGCCCGAGGCCGTAGCCGCGGAACGCCCCCGAGGGGAGGTTGTTCGTGTAGACGGCCTGCGCGTCGACGCGCTTGCTGGGCGCGCTGTAGACGGCGACCGACTCCGAGGTGCCGTGGAACATCACGCCGGGTCCGTGGTTGCCGTAGGCGCCGGTGTCCGAGAGCACGTCCACGGCGAGGGCGGTCAGCCGTCCGTCGCGCCGGGCGCCGAGCGTGACGCCGACCCGCATCGGGTGTCGGCAGGGGGCCATCGTGAACTCGTCGCTCCGGGTGAACTCGAACTGCACGGGCCGGCCGGTGGCGAGCACGGCGAGGGCGACGACGTCCTCCGTCAGGATCTCCTGCTTGCCGCCGAAGCCGCCGCCCACCCGTGCCGTGAAGATGCGGACGGTCGACGGATCGCGGTCGAACAGGCGCGCGATCTCGTCGCGCACGAGGAAGGGCACCTGCGTCGAGGTCCGCAGCACCAGCTCTCCGCCCTCGAGCCAGCCGATGGTGCCGTGGGTCTCGAGCGCCGTGTGCGCGACCCGGGAGGTCGAGTACCGGCCCTCGACGACCACGTCGGCCTCCGCGAGTCCGGCGGCCACGTCCCCGTACTCTCCGTGGAGCTCCGCGACGACGTTCGCCTCCGGCCGGGCGATGCGCGAGGCGATCGGATCCTTGTCGGCGTGCAGGAGCGGCGCGCCGGCCGAGCGCGCCTCCTCCGGGTCGAAGACGGCGGGCAGCACCTCGTAGTCGACCTCGACGGCGCGGCAGGCCGCCTCCGCCTCGGCCACCGACTCCGCGACCACCACGGCCACGCGCTGCCCGCGGAACCGGACGACCGTGTCGAGCATGCGGGTGTCGTCCGGGTCGTCGAGCCGGGACTCGTGGCGGGCGGTGGAGTAGAGGACGTCCGGGACGTCCTCGGCGGTGAGGACCGCGACGACGCCCCGCATCGCGCGGGCGGCGGTCGTGTCGATCGAGCGGATGCGCGCGTGGGCGTGCGGGCTCTGGACGACCTTCAGGTGCAGCAGGCCGGGGACGGCGACGTCGAGGGTGAACGGCTCGCGGCCCTGGACGATCCGCCGGCCGGCGGGCGCGCCGAGCGAGCGGCCGACCCGGGACTCCTCGGCCGACGGGCGACCGGTGCGGCGGACGGGGGTGAGACCCGACGGCGGGGCCGCGTGCCGTCCGCGGACCAGGGCCTCCGTGCGATCCGCTCCGGACGGCTCGGCCGCGTGCGCGCCGTGCCCGGACGCGCAGGCGCCCGTCACGGCCTCGCGGATGGGACGGTAGCCCGTGCACCGGCAGAGGTTGCCCTTCATCAGCCGCGGCACGTCCTCGGCGCGGACTCCGTCGAGCGCCGTGGCCGTGACCACCATGCCGGCCGTGCAGAAGCCGCACTGGAACGCGCCGGCCTCGACGAACGCCTCCTGCACCGCGCTCGGCTCCTCGGGCGTGCCGAGGCCGGCCGCGGTCGTCACCTCGCGCCCCTCGACGCGGTGGGCGGGGTAGAGGCAGGAGTGGAACGGCGTCCCGTCGACGAGGACGGAGCAGGCGCCGCAGTCACCGGCGTCGCACCCCTTCTTCACCTCGAAGTGCTCGTGGTCGCGGAGGAGGGTGCGCAGCACCTGGCCGGGGCGGGGGGAGGCGTCGACCGGCTCCCCGTTGACGGTGAACCTCATCGGGCGCCTCCGGTCAGCTCGGTGCGGATCTCCTCGGCGAGCACGCGGACGACGGCGTGGCGCCAGTCGGCGGCTCCGTGCGGGTCGGTGAACCAGGTCGCGACGCCGTCGACGGCCGCGGCGAGCTCGGCCGAGGAGGGAACGGCGGCGAAGCGGAGCCGCTCCGGCCGGACGGTCGCCGCGGTGATCGTGAGCACGAGCGCGCCGTCGGTGTCGAGGCGGCCGATGACGACGGCGCCGGAGCGTCCGAGAGGGGAGAGCGCCGTCTTGCGGAACGCGGTGCGCGCCCGGAGGGAGGAGAGCGGGATCTCGATCGAGCGGATGACGTCGTCCTGGGCCAGGGAAGTGGTCATGTTGCCGGTCACGAGCTCGGCGACCGGCACGGCGACGTCCGAGCCGTCGGCCCGCCAGACGAGGGCGGTGGCGTCGAGCGCGGCGGCGAGGCTGATCATCGGTCCTGCGGGCAGGGCGTTGGCGATGTTGCCGCCGACAGTGGCGACGTTCCAGATCTTGAAGGAGCCGAGCAGTGCCGTGCAGCACTGGAAGAAGAGCGGATGGGCGGTGTCGCCCGCGTCGGGCATCGCGGCGAGCTCGCTGAGCGTGCAGGTCGCCGCGATCGAGAGCCCGGCGTCCGTGCGCACGATCGGCTCCCACGCGAATCCCTGCAGGTCGAGGAGCTCGTCGAGGTGGTCGTGGGGGAGGGAGAACACCCAGGAGCCGCCTCCGATGACCGCTGAGCGCGGCCCGCGGCCCGCCAGCTCGGAGCGCTCGCGCACCACCCGGACGCGCTGGATCGTGTTCAGGTCCATGCAGCGCCTCCGTCCCGCGCCCGTCGGGCGTCTCCCCCCAGTGAACCCCACCCGTGTGACGCCCGTGTTTCCCCACCCCGTCCTCCCCCGGCTCCGCTCACCGTCCCCCCGGCGGATCCGCCCCCCGCTGCGCCACACCCCGGGCCCCGACCCTGCGGCTCATAGACATCTCCGCGCCGACGAGCACATGGTCAAGCTCGTGCACATCCTCACCCTCGACAAAGTAACCACGCGCAACAGCCG